>JBBKVU010000307.1:0-2759 GCA_037968595.1 Comamonas sp. | reverse complement strand
CCCCAGTGGCTGGCCGTGGTGCTGATGCTGCTGCTGGGCATGGGCTGGATCACGGCGCTGACCACGTTCAACAGCGTGGCCCAGGCCATCCTGCCCAACTGGGTTCGCGGCCGCGGCCTCGCGGTCTACCTCACGGTGTTCAACGGCGCGCTCGCCGCCGGCAGCCTGGGCTGGGGCCTGCTGGCACGCTCCTTTGGCCTGAGCGCGGCGCTGGCCGCGAGCGCCGCGGGCCTGGTGATCGTCGCCCTGCTGTTCCACCGCGCGCGGCTGCCGTCGGGTGAAGCCGATCTGCAGGCTTCCAACCACTGGCCCGAGCCGCTGCTGTCCGAGCCCGTGGCGCATGACCGCGGCCCGGTGATGGTGCAGATCACCTACAGCGTGCGCGCCGCCGACCGCCCGGAGTTTCTGGCCGCCATCCACCGCCTGTCGCATGAGCGGCTGCGCGACGGCGCCTATGCCTGGGGGGTGATGGAGCACAGCGCCGACGCCGAGCATGTGATGGAGTGGTTTCTCGTCGCCTCCTGGGCCGAGCACCTGCGCCAGCACCACAGGGTGTCCAAGGCCGATGCCGATCTGCAAAACGCGGTGCTGCAGTGGCACAGCGGGCCGGAAAAGCCCCGGGTGCACCACTTCCTGTCGCTGTAACAGTTGAGGAGAAAACCGGCGGGCGCGCAGTCTCTGTCGTCTGGACGACAGGCCGGTTTTCTGCGGCATGGGGCGAGAAGCTTGGGCCGCACCGGGCAGGCGCCGTGAGCGCGGCTGCGGGCACGATCGCAAAGTCATAAAAGCGACATAACTGAAGTGGCCGGGGGGCTGCTTTGGGTGAAAGTGTAAGCAAAAGCATGCTATTTTTTGCGCTGCATTCACGGCCCCAAAAGTGCTGATTCCTTGCGCTGATTTTGTACCCCGGTCCTCTCCCACAGATTCCTTATGCACTTCAACAACCTTTCGGTCGCCAGAAAACTCTGGGCCATCATTCTGGGCCTCATCCTGTCGCTTCTGGCCCTTGGCACAGGCCTCTACGTGATGACGGTGCAACTCAACGCGCAGACGGCGCAGGCCGTGCAGGCCAAGGAAGATCGCATTTCCCTGGCGCTGCGCTGGAAAGGCATGACGGAGCTGGCTGTCGAGCGCGTGGTGATTGGATCGATCACCACCGATGAACTGCTCAGCCAGCGGCTGCAGCCCCAGCTCAAGACCAGCGTGCAGGCGGTTTCCGCGGTGCAAAAGCAGATCGTCGATGCCGCCGATTCGCCGGAGGACAAGGCGCAGCTCGAACGCGTGGCCGCCGAGCGCGCCATCGTGCTGCGGCTGGTCGCCGAGGCGCAGAAGACGCGCAGCACGGGCGATGTCGAGGCGGCGCAGCGCATAGTCAATGACCAGCTGCTGCCTGCCGTGGCGAAGTACATAGGCGCGCAGGAAGCGTTTGTTGAACTGCAGCAGCGCCAGCGCGAACAGATCAAGGCCCAGGCGCTGGAGCGCAACGCGGTGGCGCAATGGATTGCACAGGCCTGCGCTGCCGTGGTGCTGCTGATCGGCATCATGCTGGCCGCGCTGACGGTACGCTCCATCACCCGTCCGCTGGACCAGGCGGTGCGCGTCACGGATGCCATCACCGCGGGCGACCTCACGATCGACGTGCGCGACGAACGCAAGGACGAACTGGGCCACCTGCTGCGCTCGCTCTCGGCCATGGCCGCCCACCTGCGCGGCGTGGTCAGCGAGGTGCGCTCGGGCGTGGAATCCGTTTCGACTGCGTCCACGCAGATCGCCACCGGCAACCAGGACCTGTCGGCCCGCACGGAGCAAACCGCAGCCAACCTTCAGGAAACGGCGGCCAGCATGGAACAGCTGACGGCCACGGTCACCCAGTCGGCCGACACCGCGCGCCAGGCCAATCAACTGGCTTCGACGGCCGCCCAGGCCGCCGAGCGCGGCGGCGACGTGGTGGTGCAGGTGGTCCAGAGCATGCAGCAGATCACCGAAAGCTCGCGCAAGATCAACGACATCATCGGCGTGATCGACTCCATTGCCTTCCAGACCAACATCCTGGCGCTGAATGCGGCCGTCGAGGCGGCGCGCGCGGGTGAACAGGGCCGCGGCTTCGCGGTGGTCGCATCGGAAGTGCGCAGCCTGGCGCAGCGCAGCGCCGAGGCCGCCAAGGACATCAAGGGCCTGATCGGCACCAGCGTGGAGCGCGTGGAGCGCGGCAGCGCGCTGGTGGACCGGGCTGGCGCCACCATGAGCGAGGTCGTGGCATCCATCCGCCGCGTGACGGACATCATGGGCGAGATCAGCGCGGCCAGCAGCGAGCAAAGCTCGGGCGTGGGCCAGGTGGGCGAAGCCATCATGCAGATGGACCAGGCCACGCAGCAGAACGCGGCGCTGGTGGAGCAGAGTGCCGCCGCAGCCGACAGCCTCAAGACCCAGGCCGGCCAACTGGTGGAGGCGGTGGCCGTATTCCGGCTCGGTGCGGACCACGCCACGCCGGTCGCCTCGCCCCGTGCAGCCAGCAATGCATCACGCCTGCTGCCTGCGGGCGGGCAGCGCCGTATCGCCGCCTGAGCAGCCTCTATCGAGCAAACTCACCGAGCGCATCCACAAAGCCGTCGGCATCCACGGCCCGTACCGGCTGGCCATGGTTGTAGCCATAGGTCACCAGCACCACTGGGCAGCCCGCCGCGCGCGCGGCCTGCGCATCGTTGCTCGAATCGCCCACCATCAGCGTGCGCGCAGGCGCGGTGCCCAGGGCCTCGCAG
>JBBKVU010000306.1:0-5922 GCA_037968595.1 Comamonas sp. | reverse complement strand
GGCGCCCAGACGTGGAACGGCAGCAGCACGCCGTCCCAGCGCGCGGGCTCGGGGTTCAGGCCCACCAGCGGCTGCCCCTCCAAGTACTTCATGGTGTTGGCCACCAGACCGTCCTGGCCCAGCACCACCACGATGTCCGAGGCGGCGAAGACAAAGTTGGCCAGCAGCGACCGGTCGACGATCTGGTAGCGTCCCCAGGCCTGCAGCGCCTGCACCGTGGCGCTGAGGCTGGCCGCATAGGCTTCGTTCTCCTTGACGTAGTCGGAGAAGTCGGCTCCCAAATGCTCGACGTAGAACTTCGCCTGGCCCAGCGTGTTGTAACGGGCGATCAGCTTGTCCAGCCGGGTGCGCCGCGTCACCAGCACCACCCGCCGCTCGCCCTGGAGCGCTGCCGCGCTCATCCCTGCCTCCGCGCGGGCGCGGCGCCCGCTGGAGCGCCTGCGCCCAGCAGCGAATTGAGCAGCTCGGGCGACATATTGAGCTGGCCTATGCGCTCGGCGCGCTCGGCAATGCCGCCGAAAGCCTGGGCAATGAGCTGGCCGGGCTGCATGCCCACGGCCGCCAGCGCCTGCACCACGCGGGGATCGGCATTTTCCAGGGCGTCCATCACCGCGCGCACCGTGTGCGCCTGTGCCTGTGCCTCCTCGCGGGTGTTCTGGGCGGCGCTGGTGACGAATTCCTTGCGCTGGTTTTCCAGCACGATGTCGGCGCTCATCTGTTCGGCCCGCAGCTCGTTCTGGCGCCGCATCGCCGCCGCCTTGGCTTCCAGCTGCGTGGCCTCGATCTCGCGCTTCTTCTCTTCCACCGCGATCTCGGTGTCGAGCTCGTTCTGGCGAATGGCGCGCTCGTTTTGCACGCCGGCCATGCGCCGCTGCGAGATGGCGTCATCGGCTGCCTTCAGGTTGGCTTCGCGGGCCTCGGCCTCCAGCGCGCGGGCAATGTCGGTGGTGGGCTTGATCGCCACGACCGAGACCCCCAGGATCTCCAGGCCCAGCGCCTGGATCTCGGGCTGGTTGCCCAGCTGCTGCTGCGCCGTTCGGGCGATCTCAGCCGTGGCCTTGAGCGCGTTGCGCAGCGGCAGGGCCTGTATCACCTGCTGCACGATGGCGCGCACCTGCATGACGACGCGGCCCTTGAGGCGGTCGGGGTCTTCCGAGGCATAGGAAGCGCCGTCTGGCTTCAGCGAGAAATCCATCATCTTGTAGATGCGGCTGGGGTCGCCCACGCGGTAGGTGACCTCGCCTTGGACGGTCACGCCCTGGAAGTCGCTGGTGACCAGCTCCAGCATGAAGCCGGCATCGCGGCTGGCGATAGGCACCGCGACCAGCGAGGTCACAGGTGCGTAGTAGAAGAACGAGAGTCCCGCGCCCTGGCGCACCAGCTTGCCGCCGCGAAACTGCATCAGGTGGGTGGTGGGCTGCGATTTGATGAACTGGAATCCAAGCATTTCTAGCTCCTTCTTGAGTTGCACAGTGCAACCTTGAATGGGTTGTATAGTACAACTAAAACAGGAGAAGTCAAGCATGGCCATGAAAGAAACCCCGATGCCCGCAGCCATCCCCCCCATTGAACGGCCGCTGGCCACGGTCGACGTGGTGATCTTCACGCTGATGGAGGAACAGCTGAAAGTGTTGCTGGTGCGGCGCCCGCAGACGGCGGCCGAGCCCTGGCCCGGGTGTCTGGCGCTGCCGGGCGGATTCATCAACGTGCAAGTCGATGCCAGCCTGCATGCCTGCGCGGCACGCAAGCTGGCCGAGAAGACCGGCTACCAGGCGCCTTACCTGGAGCAGCTGGGCAGCTGGGGCAGCGCCACGCGCGATCCCCGCGGCTGGAGCGCCACACATGTCTACTTCGCTCTCGTGCCGCCGCCCGAGGAGGCCATGCCAGGCAACGCCTCGGGGGCAGCCGAGTGGCTGGAGGTCGACACGGCCCTGGGCGCGCAGCTGGCATTCGACCATGGCGAGATACTGGTCGCGGCCGTCGAGCGCCTGCGCGGCAAGGTGGAGTACACCTCGCTGCCTGCCTTTCTGCTGCCCGAGCCCTTCACGCTGCCGCAGCTGCAGCGTACCTATGAGGTCGTGCTCGGTCGCTCCATGGACAAGAGCGCGTTTCGCAAGCGCATGCTGGATGCGCAATTCCTGGTCGAGCAGGGAACCATTGCCGGGGATGCGGGGCGCTCGGCCATGGGCTACCGTGTCCGGGACCGCGAACGCGCCGCCGTTTTTCCGCGCACCTTTCGCTCGGTTGAAGTGCAGTCCCCCAGGAGCTGAAGCGCGCCACCTGTTATTTCCACGGCAGCGAATCCCCGGCACTGGCGCCGCGTGGAAGAGGCGGATGCGGCGCGGTCTTACCGTACCGAGGTGGTCAGAACGCCGAGAATGGAACGAATGCAAAAAACATCTCATTTTTCGGTTCCAGCGCGTCGCTGGCTTGTTCCCGGTGTGCTGGCCGTCCTCGCCGTTGCGGGCTGCACCTCCGCCCCCCAGGTGGAAACCCAGGGTCCCACGCCCCCGGTTGTCACTACCACCCCTTCCCAGTCCCCCGAGGCAGAGCACGAGCAGAAGTTCGCGCGCTGGGTCGCGGATTTTCGCGCCAGCGCGCGCGCGGCCGGCATCGACGAGGCCACGCTGCAATCGGCATTCGATGGGGTGCGCTTCGTGCCCCGCGCCGTCGCCGCGGACAGGGCGCAGCCCGAGTTCACGCGCACGGTGTGGGCCTACCTCGACAGCGCGGTGTCGGCGCAGCGCGTCGCCCGCGGTCAGGACAAGCTGCAGCAACTGCGTGCGCAAGTCGACGCGATTACAGCGCGCTATGGCGTGCCGACAGAAGTCATCTTCGCGATCTGGGGCATGGAGAGCAATTTCGGCAGCAATGTCGGCGATATCCCGACCATTGACGCACTGGCAACTCTGGGCTTCGAGGGTCGGCGCGAACAGTGGGCGCGCGGTCAACTGCTCGCTGCCTTGAAAATCCTGCAGAACCGTGACATCGACCGGGCGCAGATGATAGGTTCCTGGGCCGGTGCCATGGGCCAGACGCAATTTCTGCCATCGAACTTTCTGGCCTATGCGGTCGATGCCGATGGCGATGGCCGGCGCGACATCTGGGGCAGTGTTCCCGATGTGGTGGCTTCCACCGCGAATTTCCTGGCCCGCTCAGGCTGGCAAGCCGGTCAGCCGTGGGGGCTGGAGGTGCGCTTGCCTGCGGGATTCGACTACGCGCGCGCCGACGATGTGCGCCAGCCCGCAAGCCAGTGGGCTGGCGAGGGCGTGCAGTCCCTGGACGGCGCGCCGCTGCCGGCGCTCGATGGCGCGTCGATTCTGCTGCCTGCCGGGGCGCGCGGCCCGGCCTTCCTGGTTGGAAACAACTTCCGCACCATCCTGCGCTACAACAACTCGACCAGCTATGCGCTCGCCGTCGGCCTGCTGGCGCAGAAACTGGCCGGCGGCCCCGGGGTGCAGACACCCTGGCCGCGCGATCTTCAGGCACTGAGCAGCAGCCAGGTGAGGGCGCTGCAGACGGCGCTGAACGCGCGCGGCTTCGGCACCGGGACGCCCGACGGCACCATGGGCCCGGCGACGCGCCGCGGCATTCGGCAATACCAGCTGAGCCAGGGCCTGCCGGCCGACGGCTATCCGACGCTGGAGCTGCTGCAGCGGCTGCAGTGACGCGATGTCTGCCCTCCTGGAAGCGGGCGGCGTCCAGTAAACCCTGCGCCCCGTAGTCCTGACTGCATCAGCGGAATGAAAACCGGGGTGCCACTGGCACCCCGTTGTGATGGCTGGCTGCCTGAGCCAGCGCTCTATCCGCTCTCAGACAAGCGGCAGTGGCAACCTGCCTGGGTCTTCACTGGTCCAGAGCGATGCGGTAGATGCTGTAGCTGCCGTCGCCACCGTTGACGCCGGTGTCGTCTGCCCGGTCGACGCTGATGTTGGCCAGGCCTGCGGCCTGGGCCACGGCCAGCGCGTTCGGGGCGGACTTGAACAGCACCTTGCCCGTGGTCGCCACCTTGGCAAAGCGCCAGTTGCTGGTCGAGCCGTTGGCGGCGCGGGTGATGGTCTTCTTGGCCTTGACGTAGTTCAGCACCACCTCGCGGTTGGCGTCGGGCGAGGCCCAGACGATGTCAAAGGCCTTACCCGTGCCCAGAATGAACGGGGCGCTGCTGTTGGCGCGGTAGTTGTTGGTGGCGACGATGAACTGCTGCGCGTTGTCCATGGGCTGGCCCTTGTAGCGCAGGTTCTTGATGCGCTCGCCGCCCTTGGCGGGGTCGTTGACGTTGTACTTGGGCTGGGTCACGTCGATCTCGTAGCTGATGTCCGGTGTGGTGAACACATCGAAGTTGTAGCCCGGGAAGGACGAGCCGGGCTGCACCCCGGTCTTGCTGTCATTGATCAGCCACTGGTCCTCGGTCTTCTTCGGGTCGATCTGATTGAAGCGGTTGGCGGCGTTTTCCAGCCACAGCTTGATCTGCGCACCCGTGACCTTCACCGCATGGATGGTGTTGTTGTCATACAGGTACAGGTCGGCAGCCGCCGAGACGGTCATGGTGCCGGCCGCAACGTCGGTGAAGTCGCTGCTGCCGGAGAAGCCCGCCTTGAACGGGGCGGTCACGGAGAGCACCGGCAGGTTCGCGTACTGGGGCAGGCTGGTCTTGACGTAGTTGGCCACGTATTCCTGCTGCGCCTGGTTGACGATCTGCAATGCACCCACATTGCCCACGTCGGCAAACATCGAGCTCAGGCGGAAGTCGCTGCTGCCTATGGGCGAGGCGACATAGGCGCGGGTCTTGTTGTGCAACTCGTCTACTGCGGCAACGATGGCCGGGTCGGGGTCCACATACACGGTCTTGCCGGCGGCGTCCTTGGAGTCGGTGGTGCGCACCTGCACGTCCGTCTTGGCGGTGTCGACCGACCATTTCTTGGCTGCGGCGTCCCACTTGAGCGCGTAGTTGATGACCCCCAAGGCCTTGCCCCAGGAGCTGGCCATGACTGCCGGCACGCCGTTGACCGTGCCCTTGGCGTTGTCGGCACCGGCGAACTTGTAGGCCGGGCTGGCGCCGCGGTCAGGGAAGGTGTTGTGCTCGTGGCCCATCACGATGCCGTCGATGCCCGGCACATCCTTGGTGATGTAGTAGCCGGGGTTCTCCATGTTGGCGAAGTAACCGCTGGCGCTCATGCCGCCGTGCAGCAGCACGAACACCAGGTCGGCACCCTTGGCGCGCACCTCGGGTACATACTTGGCAGCGGTGTCGCGGCCGTCCTGGGTGCTGACCTTGCCTTCGAGCTTGTCCTTGTCCCAGTTCAGGATGCCGGGCGTGGTGATGCCGATGACGCCGATCTTGATGGGCAGCGTCACGGCCTTGCCGTCCGCCTGGGTGGCGCTGACGTTGCGCTCGAGAATGACGTAGGGGTCGACCAGGGGCTTCTTGCTCTTGAGGCTGGTGACGTTGGCCGTGACGATGGCAAAGCCCGGTCCCTTGTCCTTGGAGCCAATCTTCGGGTCCACGCCGTCGACATCCAGGCCGCCGCCCAGGATCTGGCTCAGATAGGGCAGGCCGAAGTTGAATTCGTGGTTGCCCAGCACGCCGGCGTCGTATTTCAGCGTGGCCATGGCCTTGTACATGGACAGCTGCTGCGTGGCCGGCAGGGGCGCGACCTGGGCCTCGTAGGTGCCCAGCACCGTGCCCTGGATGGTGTCGCCGTTGTCGACCAGCAGGGTGTTGGGAAAGTCGCTGCGGGCCTTGCGGATCAGCGTGGCGGTGCGCTCCAGGCCCACGGCCTTGTCTTCCTTGTCCGAGTAGTAGTTGAAGCTGCGCGCGTAATAGTGCAGGTCGGTTGTCTCCAGCAGCGCCAACTGGGCCGTGGCATTCTGCGCGGCGGGCGTTGGGGCGGGAGCGGGGTCGTCGCTGCCGCCGCAGGCCGT
>JBBKVU010000305.1:0-2838 GCA_037968595.1 Comamonas sp. | reverse complement strand
GGCGTGAGCTGCTGGCGCTGTCCGGGCCCCCGGTCTGCGGCGTGCAGGTGCATTCATTGGAGTACAACACGGTCGGCGCCCGGGGCGAGGCCACCAATGCGACGGCGGCGCTGATGCTGCCCCAGGGGCCGGGCGCCGCCTGTTCAGGCGCGCGGCCCGTGCTGCTCTACGGCCATGGCACGGAGCCCGAGCGCGCCTACAACCAGGCGGAAATCTCCGACCTGTCCCGTCCCGGAGCGGCCTCGGGCCTGCAGCTGGCGGCGACCTTCACGGCCCATGGCTATATCGTCGTCGCGCCGAACTATGCAGGTTATGACCGGTCGCGGCTTGGCTACCACCCCTATCTCGTCGCCGATCAGCAGTCCAAGGACATGATCGATGCGCTGGCGGCCGCGCGCCAGGCGCTGCCCGGGCTCTCGGCGCGCGACAGCGGCCAGCTGTTCCTGTCGGGCAACTCCCAGGGCGCCCATGTGGCGCTGGCAACGCAGCGCGCGCTCCAGGCCGCGGGCGAGCGCGTGACGGCGTCGGCACCGATGTCCGGCCCGTATGCGCTGGCCAGCTATGGCGAGGCGATATTCCTGGGGCGCGTGCCGTTGGGCAGCACGGTGTTCACGCCTTTGCTCGTGACCGCCTATCAGCAGGCCTACGGCAATCTCTACCGCCAGCCGGATGAAGTCTACGCGCCGCATTACGCACCGTACATGGCAACGCTGCTGCCGTCCGATACGTCGCTGGCCACGCTCTGGAGCCAGGGCCAGCTGCCGGCCAGCGCGCTGTTCAGCAGCCTCGCGCCCGCACCAGGACTGGAATCGTTCACGCCGCCCTCCGCTCCACCCGGCCAGGCGGCGCTGTTCGCGCTCGGCTTTGGCGCGGACCACCTGGTGAGCAATCCCCAGCGTCTGGCTTTTCTTCAGGATGCGCGCGCCCGGCCCGACGGGGTTCTGCCGGAATGGACCACGGGCCGGCCCGCAGCCACGCCCACCCACCCGATGCGCCTGGCGCTCAAGGCCAATGATCTGCGCGACTGGGTGCCCGCGAGCCCCCTGTTGCTGTGCGGCGGCCAGGCCGACCCTACGGTGTTTTTCGGCCTCAACACCGGCGTGCTGCAGGCCTTGTGGTCGGCTCCGTCGCCCGCGGCCATGGCACCGGGCCTGCTGAGCGTGCTGGATGTCGATGCGACCGTGAGTGGCCCCGATGATCCCTATGCCGCCATCAAGACAGGGTTTGCGCTGGCCAAGGCCGGTGCCACGGCACAGGGCGGTCCAGCGGCCGCGCTGCTGATGTACCACGGCGTGCTGGTGCCGCCGTTCTGCCAGCTTGCGGCGCGCAGCTTCTTTGATCGTGTCATCGCTTCCGGGCAATAAAAAACCGACCCGCAGGTCGGTTTGGCTGGCGAAACGCGGGTGGCTTACCAGCGCACGCGCAGCTTGTCGTAGGCGTAGGTGCCGAACTGGCGGTAGGCCGCGGGGGTGAAGTAGACCTTGTCGGCAAACAGGTAGGCATCGGCGTTGGCGCCGGCGATCAGGGTCGAACCCGTGCACTTCGCAGAGTTGACCTGGTCGACGCCAATGCCAATGCCCGGGCCCGAATCCACCGAAGTGCACACTGGCGTATTGGCGTTCGTGAAGCCGTAGGAGCCGGGCGAGAAGGTGTACAGGTTGATGTAGTAAGCCAGGTCAACGTAGAGCACCGAGTTGCCCAGGTCGTTGACACCGATCAGCAGGCCTTCGTTGAAGGCCTTGCTTGCGGCTTCGGCCGTGCCCACCTGGCCGCGTTCAATGGCCCACAGCGACTTGCCCAGGTCATAGGTGCCCGAGAACACCACCTGCTTGGCGCCGGCATTGGTCAGGCGACGGATCTGGTTGGCGTACTCGGTGCCGAGCGCGCGTGCCGAAGCTTCGAACTGGGCCGCGGTCTGCGTGCCCGCAATCACGGCCGACAGGCCGACGATCATGTCGCTGACGCCGGCGCTGAGCAGCACCACGTCGTTGCGCTGCAGCGCACCGCCCGAAGCCAGGAAGGTGTCGATCTGCTTGGCCAGCGTGGGCGTTGCCGCGCTGCCTGCAGCGTCGGGCGTGGCGACGATGCGGGCATTGCCGAAAGCGTAGTTCAGTCCGCCCTGGTTGGAGGCCTTGAGCTCCAGGCCGTATTGCGCGGCGACGTAACGGGTCCAGTTGTTCACCGAGCCGTTGTTGACGGTGTAGCTGTTGCCGCTTTGACCGGCATCGGCGGTGGCATCGCCAAAGGCGATGAAGCGGCTGGGCGTGATTGCCGATTCCGTGGTGCTTGAGCCGCAGGCCGCAAGCAGTACCGCCGTTGCACAGGCGGTGACCAAAGCGGTCCGACGCATCCAATTTGCTGCCATGAGATTCTCCAGAAGGGATATGGACAAGAGTTTAACGAGGCGCGGGTCAGGCCCTAGGCGGCCGCCGCGCGCTGCAGGCGGTCACGCACGCCTTCCCACGGGGGCGTGGCAGGCGGAGTTTCTATCCAGAGCAGGCGCACGCCGGCGGTGTCGAATTCGCGCAGCACGGAGAACAGCTCCTGTGCGGCCGCCGCGGCATCTTCGGGCATGCGCCGCAGCACTACCTGGGAACGCACCTGCAAAGGGCTTCGAGCATACACCCCCAGATGGGCGGCGTCGTCGCCCAGCAGATCCAGCCCGGCCTGCAGCTGCTGCGCATCCATCAGCCTGACCTTGGCGTCGGGCGCGTAGTGCGCGAGCAGAGTGCCCGAGGCGCGCGGCGTATCTGCAAGCAGTTCTTCCTTGGACAGCGGCCGCAGGCCGCAGGCGCGTTCGATGTCGGCGCGCGAGACCGCGCCGGGGCGCAGCAGCAC
>JBBKVU010000304.1:0-3505 GCA_037968595.1 Comamonas sp. | reverse complement strand
GCCCAGCCACTGCCCGACCCCAGCGACTGGACGTTCGAGCTGATAGAGCGTTACCACGCGGCGATCGCCGACACCGCCGGGCGTTTCGGCCTGGACACCTATCCCAATCAGCTGGAAGTGATCTCGGCCGAGCAGATGATGGACGCCTACTCGAGTGCCGGCATGCCGGTGGGCTACCGCCACTGGAGCTATGGCAAGGACTTTCTGGCCACCGAGCGGCGCTACCGCCGCGGCCACATGGGCCTGGCCTACGAGATCGTCATCAATTCCAACCCCTGCATCAGCTATCTGATGGAGGAAAACACCACCGCCATGCAGGCGCTGGTGATTGCCCACGCGGCCTATGGCCACAACAGCTTCTTCAAGAACAACTACCTGTTCGGCATGTGGACCGATGCCGGCAGCATCATTGACTACCTGGTCTATGCGCGCGATTTCGTCGCCCAGTGCGAGGAGCGCCATGGCGTGGAAACCGTGGAGCAATGGCTCGATTCCTGCCATGCGCTGTCCAATCTGGGCGTGGATCGCTACCGCCGCCCGAGCAAGAAGAACCTGGCGCGCGAGCGCGCCGAGCGCGAGCAGCGCGAAGCCTATGCCCAGCAGCAGGTGAACGTGCTGTGGCGCACCCTGCCCACGCGCCCTGGCAAGGACAGCGCGGCGCAGGAAAACGAGCGCTTTCCCAGGGAGCCGGAAGAGAATCTGCTGTACTTCGTCGAGAAGAACGCGCCGCTGATGGAGCCCTGGCAGCGCGAGATCGTGCGCATCGTGCGCAAGATCGCCCAGTATTTCTACCCGCAGCGCCAGACCCAGGTGATGAACGAGGGCTGGGCCACGTTCTGGCACTACACGCTGCTCAACACCATGTATGACGAAGGCTGGCTCACCGATGGCGTGATGATCGAATGGCTGTCCTCGCACACCAATGTGATCTACCAGCCGCCGGCCGGTCACCGCGCCTACAGCGGCATCAACCCCTATGCGCTGGGCTTTGCAATGTACCGCGACATCCGCCGCATCTGCCAGGAGCCCACCGAGGAGGACAGGCGCTGGTTTCCCGACATCGCCGGAACGCCCTGGCTGCCCGCGCTGCACCATGCGATGCAGAACTACAAGGACGAAAGCTTTGTCGGCCAGTACCTGAGCCCGCAGCTGATGCGCGACATGCGGCTGTTTTCCATACACGACGATGCCAGCCAGCGCGAGCTGCTGGTCAGCGCCATCCACAACGACGACGGCTACCGCACGCTGCGCCAGACGCTGTCGCAGCAGTACGACCTGGGCGCGCGCGAGCCCAATATCCAGGTCTGGAATGTCAATCTGCGCGGCGACCGCGGCCTCACGCTGCGTCACACGCGCCACCAGGGCCGGCCGCTGACCGACGACGTGCAGGAAGTGCTCAAGCACGCGGCGCGGCTGTGGGGCTTTGGCGTGCAGCTTGAAAGCGTCAACGCCGACGGCGAGGCGCCGGTGCTGGTGCACTCGGTGCCGCCGCCCTCGGCCTGAATTCAGCCGCCCTGAATGACGTCGTCCAGGATGTCCAGAGCGCGCTCGAACAGCGCGTCGTCTATGGTCAGCGGGTAGAGAAAGCGCACGACGTTGCCGTAGAGGCCGCAGCTGAGCAGCAGCAGGCCTTGCGACAGCGCGGACTGCAGGATGGCGTTGACGCGATCGCTGTCGGGCGTGTGACTGCCGGCCTTGTGGAACTCGATGGCAACCATCGATCCCAGGCCGCGCACTTCGGCAATGCCGGCATCGGCGGCCTGCAGCGCCTTGAGCCGCGTCTGCAGCTGGTCGCCCAGGATGCAGGCGCGCGCGCACAGCTTTTCCTCTTCAATGATGTCCAGCACCGCATGGGCCGCGGCCACCGACAGCGGATTGGCCGCGTAGGTGCTGCCCAGGCCGCCGGGCGGGGGTGCATCCATGACCGCCGCACGGCCGACCACGGCCGCCAGCGGCATGCCGCCGCCCAGACTCTTGGCCAGGCAGATCAGGTCGGCATGCACGCTGTGGTGCTGCATTGCAAACCAGCGGCCGGTGCGCGCGAAACCGGTCTGCACTTCGTCGGCAATCAGCAAGATGCCATGCGTGTCGCAGACCGCGCGCAGGCTTTCCAGCAGCGCGGGCGGCGCCGGGTAGAAGCCGCCTTCGCCCTGCACCGGCTCGATCAGGATGGCGGCCACGCGCTGCGGGTCCACGTCGACTTTGAACAGCCGGGCCAGTGCGGCCAGCGAGTCTTCCACGCTCACGCCCAGCGCCTCGCCGGGAAAGGGCAGGTGATGGACTTCGGGCAGCATGCTGCCGAAGCCGGCCTTGTAGGGCACGACCTTGCCGGTCAGCGACAGCCCCAGCAGCGTGCGGCCGTGAAACGCGCCGCTGAACGCAATCAGCGCCGAGCGGCCCGTGGCGTGGCGTGCGATCTTCACCGCGTTTTCCACGGCTTCCACGCCCGTGGTGAACAGCGCGGTCTTGGCCGGGCCGGCGATGGGCGCGAGCGCATTGAGGCGCTCGGCCAGCGCAATGGCACTTTCATAGGGAACGACCTGGAAGGCGGTGTGTGTGAAGCGCGCCAGCTGTTGCTCGATGGCCGCGACCACGCGCGGATGGCGGTGGCCGGTGTTGAGCACCGCGATGCCGGCCGCGAAATCAATGTATTGCCGGCCTTCGGTGTCGGTGATCAGCGCGTTGTCGGCCTGGGCCGCGTGGACGTTGCACAGCACGCCTATGCCGCGCGGCATGGCGGCAGTCCGGCGTAGCTGCAGTTCGGCGTTGGTGCTCATAGGGCAATCCATGGAAGCGACCGGTGCAAGCGGCCCGTGCGAATGATGGTGCCCAGCAGGGCAGGCGCGCGGCTGTAGGCGGGGGCTGCGAGTCCGTGCCGGTCAACCGCCCGAGGGCGGAAGCCAGCACCAAATCTCTTACCGCAAACCCGAGGGGAGTTACCGTGCGGTTACCGATTTCAATTGATCTGCCAGCATGGTTTTGAAGACATTTAAGTAACTTCAGTATTGTCTGAATAACAAATAAATTCTTTGTTATCAAGTGCTTGGAAGCAGGCAGGCGCAGTGCTTGGGACGCTGCTGCGCATGGCTGCGGCGCCGGCGGCAGTTACGCGGCGCAGCGCGTGCAGCATTTGCACATCAAAGTTACATACTTCCTAGAATAAGTACTCTTTTCGTGCCTTATGAGGAACTTCCATGTCTCAACCTGATACGACAAGCCCGCGCCCCTGGTGGCCGCGGGTTTTCGGCGTCATTCTTGCCCTGGTCGGGCTTGCGCTGCTGGTCGGCGGCGTGCAGCTGGCCCTGCTCGGCGGCTCCTGGTACTACCTGATTGCCGGCGCTGCCGTGCTTGTCTCCGGTGGACTGCTGTTCCAGCGCAAGGCGGCCGGCGCGCTGCTGTTCCTGCTGGTGGTGATTGCCACCGCCGTCTGGGCGCTGGCCGAAGTCGGCGCGAACTTCTGGGGCCTGGTGCCCCGTCTGGCGCCTATGCTGGTGCTGGGCCTGGT
>JBBKVU010000303.1:0-3332 GCA_037968595.1 Comamonas sp. | reverse complement strand
ATGCCGGCATTGCGCGGCGCCCTCCCGCGCCAGCCGCGCAATGCCGGCATCGCTCAAGTCGGCGCAGGCAATGCGCGCGCGCGCCGACCAACCGCGAAAATGCCGCGCCTGCGAGCGCTCGTACTGCGGGTCATAGTGCAGCGACATGAGTTCGCCGAACAGCGGCGCCAGCGCATTTTCCGCGGCCCAGGCCT
Source organism: Comamonas sp. (assembly GCA_037968595.1). Taxonomy (GTDB): domain Bacteria; phylum Pseudomonadota; class Gammaproteobacteria; order Burkholderiales; family Burkholderiaceae_C; genus Comamonas. The sequence goes on along the minus strand of JBBKVU010000303.1, from coordinate 3,138 downwards.
GCCAGCGCGCGACAATGACATTGCCCTGCATTTCCTTGAGCCGGCCCAATTGCGCCGACAGCGCCTGCGCATCGTCGCCCAGATAGGCGTAGTCGCGCAGCAGGTAATCGAGCCTGGCCTCGGGCGTGGCCTCGATCTCCAGGCAGGGCGCGTCGCGCATGCGCTCGACCAGCGCCAGCGGCAGCGTGATGCGCCCTATGCGCTGGCTTTCGCCCTCGATGTAGACCGGGCGTGACAGGTCCAGCGTCTCGAGCTGATCGACCAGCTGGGTTTCAAAGGCTTTTTGCGAAGGCTGGGCGATGCCCGGCAACTGCCCCAGCAGCGAGCCCTTGTGGCGTGCATAGCCTTCGAGATCGATGACCTGCTCACCCTGCGCGGCCAGCGCATGCAGCACACGCGTCTTGGCGCTGCCGGTCGCGCCGCACAGCACGCGCAGCTGCAGTTGCGGCACCAGCGCTTCGAGCTGGGCCATCACATGGTGGCGAAAGTACTTGTAGCCGCCGGCCAGTTGCTGCGCATCCCAGCCCACCAGGCGCAGCCAGGTGACCATGGAGCCGCTGCGCAGGCCGCCGCGCCAGCAGTAGATCAGCGGCTTCCAGTCGGCCGGCTTGTCGGCAAAGGTCTCGCGCAGATGGCGCGCGAGGTTGGCCGAGACCATGGCCGCGCCCAGGCGCTTGGCCTCGAACGGGCTGACCTGCTTGTAGATCGTGCCAATCGTCGCGCGTTCCTCGTCATCGAGCACCGGACAGTTGATGGCACCGGGAACATGGTCAAGCGCGAACTCGGCGGGCGAGCGCGCGTCGATCAGCGTGTGGAACTGGTGCTTGTCGGTGATGCGTACGGGAGAGCGATGGGACACGGGAGGCTTTCTGAATGCGCCGCCTCGAAAGGCGGCATGGGCTTCCAGTGATCGAGCCTCGATACGAGCTGGACGCCGCGACTGCACTTGCCGCGGATGCCGGCAAGGGGCGGCCATTGTCGCATCTCATGCCTGGCAATGCATGAAGGCTTTAGCATTGGCAGGCATCCCGCACGCTCACTTTTCTTTGCCGCCATGCCCTCATCCCCCGCTCCCGTTCTGCACTACATCTTCGACCCGCTGTGCGGCTGGTGCTATGCCGCCGCGCCGCTGCTTGCGGCCAGCCACCTGCCCGGGCTGACGCTGCAGTGGCATGCGGGCGGCATGCTCAGCGGCCCGGCGCGGCGCACGATCACACCCGACTGGCGCGCGAAAGTGATGCCGCATGACGAGCGCATTGCCGCGCTCACGGGCCAGCCGTTTGGCGACGCCTACTACAACGGCCTGCTCCATCAGATTGGCGCAACGCTCGACTCCACCCCGCCGATTGCCGCCATGCTGGCCGCCGAATCCCTGGCCGGCCGTGGCCTGGAGATGCTGGCGCGCGCCCAGACCGCCCACTATGTCGAAGGCCAGCAGATCTCCACGCTGGGCGTGCTGCAAGCGCTGGCGCGCGACCTGGGACTCGATGCCCAGGAATTCGCCTCGGCCTACCAGAGCGCGCTTGCCGACTCCGTTGTGCCCCATATCCAGGAAAGCCGCGAATGGCTGCAGGCTTCGGGCGGTCAGGGATTTCCGACTTTCCTGCTCGAGTACACCGAAGCCGCCAGCGGCACGCGCGTCGGCCAGCGCCTCGATATCTCGCCTTGGCTGGGCAATGCCGCGGGCTGGCAGGCGCATCTGCAGCAGCTGCTCGACGGCGCGGCGGCGCCGGCCTGAGCCCTGGCGCGCGGCAAAGGGGTCATCTCGATACCAATGAGAAAAATTCTCATTACAATTTCAGGTTGCTCCTTTCCTCCCACTTGCCTGTCGGGCCGCGCGCCCTGCCATTTCACCTATGCATAAACTGCTGTTGATCGCTGCGCTCGCGGCCGCCCCCGTGGGCGCCGCCCTCGCCCAGCCCGTTGCCCCCATTGCCGCCAAGCAGTCCGCGCTCGGCGTCGAGCAGATTGCCGGCCATTACGCCCAACTGGTACATGCCGGCTACAGCGACTCGCTGCAATCGGCCCAGGCAATGCAAGAAGCCATCAACGCACTGCTTGCCAAGCCCAGCGCCAACACCCTGGCCGCGGCGCGCAAGGCCTGGCTGCACGCGCGCAATTTCTATGGCCAGACCGAGGCCTTCCGTTTCTACGACGGCCCCATCGACAACGAGGAAGGCCCCGAAGGCCGGATCAACGCCTGGCCCATGGACGAGTCGTATGTCGACTACGTGCAAGGCAGCGACCAGGCCGGCATCATCAATGACCGCGAGCAGCCGATCACCGCCGAGGCGCTGTCCGAGCTCAACGAGAAAGACGGCGAAGAGAACATCGCCACCGGCTGGCATGCCATCGAGTTTCTGCTGTGGGGCCAGGATCTGAGCGCCAGCGGCCCGGGCGCGCGCCCGCACACCGACTTCGTCGACGGCAAGAAGGCCAATGCCGACCGCCGCCGCCAATATCTGCAAGTCGTCACCGACCTGCTGATCGACGACCTGAAATCGGTGCAGGCCGCCTGGGCGCCCGGAGTCGCCGACAACTACCGCGCCGAGTTCGTTGCCGGCGGCAATGAATCGATACGCAAGATCTTTGTCGGCCTGGGCTCGCTGTCGCGCGGCGAACTCGCCGGCGAACGCCTGGAAGTGGCGCTGGCCAGCCAGGACCAGGAAGACGAGCACTCGTGCTTCTCCGACAACACCCACAACGACGCGATTGCCAACGCCAAGGGCATAGAGAACGTCTGGCTGGGGCAGTACCGGCGCCTGGACGGCAGTCTGCTGCGCGGCCCCGGCCTGCGCGACTGGGTGGCGCTCAAGAACCCGGCCCTGGCCCAGGAAACCACGGCGCATATCCGCAAGTCGGTGGCCGGCGCGCAGCAGATTCCCGTGCCCTTCGACCAGGCCATCCAGGGCCAGCGCTCGTCGCCGGCACGCGCCAAGATCCAGACCGTCATCGACAGCCTGACGCAGCAGAGCAAGGACCTCGCCGCCGCCGCCCAGGCCGTGGGCATCGATCGCCTGAACATCGTTCAACCCGAGTAAGCCGACTGCGTCCCATGAAAAGTATGACGGGCCGTCAGGCCCTGGCGGTGGTGGCGACCGCAGCCGCCACAGCGGCACTTGCGGCCCAGGTCTTTGC
>JBBKVU010000302.1:0-2732 GCA_037968595.1 Comamonas sp. | reverse complement strand
GCATTGACGCAAAGCGCGCCGCAGACGCTGGCGGAGATGCTGCAGCGCGCCGATGTCGCGCTCTACCAGGCAAAGGCCGCGGGCCGCGACGGCTGGCAGCTGCACGGCGCCGAAAACTGAGAGTCGCCGCTAGGCGCCAACTGCGGGATCTGGCGCCGCCTGGGCCGCGGTCACGGCCGCCGCCGGCGTGCCGCAGGCATGGCAAAAGCGCGAGAAAGTGCTCTTGCGCGTCGCGCAATGGCCGCAGCGGTCGAACAGGCCAATGCCGCAATGCGGGCAGAAATCTATGCCCGGATCCTTGAGGTCGACAACGCGCTCGCAGCCCGGGCACACGCCCTTGGCCAGGCGCGACAGCGCGACGTCGTAGCTCAACTCCACGCGCCGCTGTGCATCGGGCATGGCTTCCTGGCGTTTTTGCCGCTCGAGATAGCGGTTGAAGGCCTGGATCGCCGCGCGGCCCAGCACCACCGTGAGCACGATGCCGACGATGTAACGCACATAGCCGCCGTAATCGGGCAGGTAGGGCACGAGCTCGACAAAAAAGGCAAACAGCGCGAAGAAGATGAAGCCCCAGACGAAAGGCCAGGCGTTGCTGCGGCGCTTCTTGGCAAACAGCCAGCCCGCGACCAGCAGCAAGGGCAGGGTCAATGCCAGGCGGTAGAGAAACACGCGCAGTTCCTGCGCGCGCTGCGCCGCCTGCCATTGTTCGCGCGCGCCCTCGTTGAGCAGCCGCCATTCGTTTTCGGCGCGCGCCAGCGCCTGCTGCGCATCGAGTTGCTGCTGCTGCTGGGCCTCGACGGCAATGCCTGCGCGGCGCTCGGCGTCCTTGAGTTGGTCCAGCGCCCGGGTGCGCTCCAGCAGTTCGCTGTCCTGGTCGGCGCGCTGCGTGGCGCTGCGCGTCGCCACCCAGTTGTCAAAGGCTTCGCGCGCCGCGGCATAGGCCTTGCGCGCCGCGCGGTACTTGAGCTCGGCCTGCTCCAGCGCGCTGGCCGCCTGGTCGCGCAGCTGCTCCGAGGTCTGCTGCTGCAGCTTGACCTGGGCCGCGCGCTCGGGCGGCATGAAGTCCTCGATGCGCTGCACGCTCTCCACCTGCGGCAGATCGCCGACCACCAGGCTGCCCAGTCCGACCAGGAACCAGGCAAACACCAGCGCCACCAGCCACAGACCGCGGCGAAACCATTTCTCGGGCAGACGCAAGGCTTTGCTCATGGAAACTCCTAGTGCTCGGGATTCAACAGGCGCGCGCCCCGCACCAGCGCCGCGCAGCGCGACAGGTATTCGGGCACGAGCACAAACACCGCCATGGACACCAGCAGGTTGGCCCCGGCAATGATCAGAAACAGCTGCGGAATGCTGCAGCCCGCGGACAGCAGGGCGCCGGCCAGCACGCTGCTTGCAATCATGAACAGCGCATTCAGGATGTTGTTGGCGGCAATGATGCGCGCGCGGTGCGTGGGCTGGCTGCGCAGCTGGATCAGCGCATACATCGGAACGCTGTAGATTCCCACCGCCATCGACAGCAGCAGCAGGTCGGCCACCACGCGCCAGTGCGCGGGCCGGGACAGAAAGGCCGACATGTCCATCAGGCTGGCCGCGGGCAGGCTGCGCGAGGCCAGGTACAGATCGGCGGCAAACAGGCTCATGCCCAGCGCGCCCAGCGGGACCAGGCCGATTTCCACCTGCGCGCGGCTGAGCCGCTCGCACAGCAGCGCGCCCACGCCCACGCCGACGGAAAACACCACCAGCAGCAGCGCCGCGACCTGCTCGTTGCCATGCAGCACCTCTTTGGCAAACGCCGGAAACTGCGCCAGGAACACCGCGCCGAAAAACCACATCCAGCTGATGCCCAGCAGCGAGCGGAACACCACCGGCTGGCCATGCGCCAGCCGCAGGTTGCGCCAGGTTTCACTGAACAGGTTCCAGTTGATGCGCAGGCCGGGGTCGGTGGCCGGGCCTGCGGGAACGAACTGCGCCGAGAGCCGGCCCAGCAGCGCCAGCACCAGGCCGGCAACGGCCACCTGCGCATGGCCGACCTCGGGCACGGCGACCAGCAGCCCGCCGGCCACGTTGCCCAGCAGGATGGCGACAAACGTGCCCATCTCCACCATGCCGTTGCCGCCTGTGAGTTCGCGCTCGGACAGCACTTCGGGCAGGTAGGCGAACTTCGCCGGGCCGAACAGCGTTGAATGCGTGCCCATCAGGAAAATGCAGGCCAGCAGCAGCGGCACGTTCTGCACCAGCATGCCCCAGGCCACCAGCGCCATGATGGCGATCTCGAGATTCTTGGTCAGCAGGAAGATGCGCCGCTTGTCCCACTTGTCGGCCAGCTGGCCCGACGTGGCCGAGAACAGCAGATAGGGCAGGATGAACAGCGCGCCTATGACCAGACCGGCCAGCGAAGGCGGCAGCCACGACACGCTCAGCTGGTAGGTCACCAGGACGGTGAACGCAAACTTGAACAGATTGTCGTTGGCCGCGCCGGCGAACTGGGTCCAGAAGAAGGGGCCAAAACGCCGCTGGCGCAGCAGCGCGTACTGGTTGGGGCGGTCCGCGCCATCGTCATGCATGCCGGCAATCCTTCAGGTGTAAGCAGCCGGCATTGTGCCGTGCTCAGGGCGCGCGGCGCGGAGTTTTGCGCGCCGGCGCGGCTTTCTTCGCCGCGGCCTTGGGCGCGGGCGCCGGGCTTGCTGCGGGCTTGCGCTCCGGCGCTTTCCTTGCCGCCGGCGCCGCGG
>JBBKVU010000301.1:0-12326 GCA_037968595.1 Comamonas sp. | reverse complement strand
CCACTGCGCGCGGCCGGGGCCACGGGCGCGACCGCGGCCGGCAGGCCTCCATGGATCACGGTCACATGGCCGCCTTCGACCGGCTTGCAGCCGCTTTCCTTGGCGCGCGTCGCATTGTTGGTGTATTCGTTGCCACAGCGGTAGATCGTGCTCTGGGCCGAAGCCAGGGGCGCGAGCAGCGGCAATAACAGGAGTACAAACAGTTTTTTCATCACAGTCCTCGGTCACCGTTGGCCTGCGGACAGGCGCGGCGCAGTAACCAACAGTATCGCCTGATCCGGTGACAAACAGGCGAATTGCCCCGCGCGCTGTGCGCATGCGCCCACATTGCACCCGCCACGCAGGCGAAAAAAAAGCGGCTTGCGCCGCTTTCTTGTGCTGCGCCCCTTGCGAGGCGGCAGCTGGCTCCATCAGAGCGAGTAGTACATGTCGTATTCGACGGGGTGCACTGCTTGACGGAAACGCGTGACTTCGGTCATCTTCAGTTCGATGTAGGCATCGAGCATGGAGTCCGAGAACACGCCACCCTTGGTCAGGAACGCGCGGTCGGCGTCCAGGGCTTCGAGGGCCTGGTCCAGGCTGTGGCACACGGTGGGCACCAGCTTGTCTTCTTCCGGGGGCAGATGGTACAGATCCTTGGTCGCGGCTTCGCCGGGATGGATCTTGTTTTCCACGCCGTCCAGACCGGCCATCAGCAGTGCCGAGAAGCACAGGTAGGGGTTGGCCAGTGGATCGGGGAAGCGCGCTTCGATGCGGCGGCCCTTGGGGTTGGACACGTAGGGAATACGGATCGAAGCCGAGCGGTTCTTGGCCGAGTAGGCCAGCTTCACCGGAGCTTCAAAGCCGGGAACCAGACGCTTGTAGCTGTTGGTGCCGGGGTTGGTGATGGCGTTCAGTGCACGGGCGTGCTTGATGATGCCGCCGATGTAGTACAGCGCGTAGTCCGACAGACCGGCATAGCCGTCGCCGGCAAACAGGTTCTTGCCGTCTTTCCAGACCGACTGGTGCACGTGCATGCCCGAGCCGTTGTCGCCAGCGTAGGGCTTGGGCATGAAGGTAGCCGTCTTGCCGTAGGTGTTGGCCACGTTCCAGACGACGTACTTCAGCTGCTGCGTCCAGTCGGCGCGTTCCACCAGGGTGGAAAAGCGCGTACCGATTTCGTTCTGGCCAGCGCCCGCCACTTCGTGGTGGAACACTTCGACCGGAATGCCCAGCGATTCGAGAATCAGCGACATCTCGGCGCGCATGTCTTGCGTGCTGTCGACGGGAGGCACGGGGAAGTAGCCGCCCTTGGTCGTGGGACGGTGGCCGCGGTTGCCCGAATCGAACTTGGTGCCGGTGTTCCAGGGAGCTTCGTACTCTTCGATCTCGAAGCTCACGTGGCCGGGTTCATTCGTCCAGCGCACGCCGTCGAAGATGAAGAATTCGGGTTCGGGTCCGAAGTAGGCGGTATCGCCCAGGCCCGAAGCCTTCAGGTAGGCTTCGGCGCGCTTGGCGATCGAGCGCGGGTCGCGGTCGTAGGCCTTGCCGTCGCTCGGTTCGATCACGTCACACTGCAGGAACAGCGTGGTTTCTTCGAAGAAGGGGTCGATGTTCGCGGTAGCGGGATCGGGCATCAATTGCATGTCCGAGGCTTCAATGCCCTTCCAGCCAGCCACCGAGGAGCCGTCAAATGCATGGCCCGAAGTGAACTTGTCTTCATCGAAGTGCGACACAGGCACGGTCACGTGCTGTTCCTTGCCGCGGGTATCGGTGAAACGCAGGTCAACGAACTTGACCTCGTTCTCCTTCACCATCTTCATCACATCTGCAACGGTCTTAGCCATCAGGGTCTCCTGCAAAAACGGCTTGTTCAAAAAATGTTGCAATACTTCAAGCAGTTTGCGTGCCAACTTCGCACGCGCCTCGCTTTCGGTATTCGCTGGTGCTTGAGCCCACGCCGGGAGCCCAGGCACCTTACCGGAGCGCCGCTGAATCTCACCAAAACAGTGCAATTCAGAGGCGCGAGAAAAAATCAGCCGTTACGCACCACTTCGGTGCTGTAATTTGCACCAATAGAGTGCAGTCCCTTTATCAGTGCAGGCCAGGCGGATTCCACCGCCGTGGCCAGGCCCTTGATGCCGAGCTCCACATGCGCGCCGTGCACCGCATGGTCCACGCTGGGCAGGCTGAACACGCGAATCCCGCCATGGGCGGCTTCGAGTTGCTGCATCAGCGGCGTGAGTGTAGCCTCACCCGTGCCAAAGACCAGCACCGAACGCTCTTGCCGCGCAGGGCCATGGAACAACGGCGCGTAATGCTGGTCAAGAACGCTTTCCACCATGGGCCAGGCCATGACCGGAAAGCCGGGAACGAAATGCACGGTGCCGCCGCCGCGACCCGAGCAGGAAAAGCCGGGAATCTTGTTGAAGGGGTTCGCAATGATGCTTGCGCCCTGCGGAAAATTGCCCATCTGCAGGCGGTGCACATTGTCGGGGCGGCCGGGCTCGAAGACTTCGCCCTTTTCCGCCGCCACATCGCGCATGCGTTCCTCGATCAGCGCCACGGCCTCGGGGTGCAGCGCCAGCGGCACGCCCAAAGCCTGGGCCGCGCATTGGCGCGTATGGTCGTCGGGCGTGGCGCCTATGCCGCCAAAGGAAAACACCACATTCGCGCTGGCGAACGCCCGCTCCAGCGCGGCCGTGAGCCGCGGGCGGTCGTCGCCCAGATATTCGGCATGGGACAGGGACAGGCCGCGTGCGGCCAGCAACTCGATCAGCTTGGACAGGTGTTTGTCCGCCCGTTTACCCGAAAGAATCTCATCGCCAATGATGATGGCGCCAAACTGCAAATCCATGAACACTCACTTGTGGGGGGAGGAAAGAGGCGGCACCTGCGCCGCGGCTTCGGGCTGAGGCGCCAGCGGAACGATCACGTCGGCGGCATCGACCGGCTGCGGGTTGGCGCGCAAGGCCTCGAGCGCGGCCAGGCAGAAGTGCGCAAACCACAGCGACGAGAAAGCAAACACCAATGCATAAATCCAGATGGCCAGCGGGATCAGCACCCAGAATGCGGCCAGGAACAGCATGCCCGAAGCCCAGACAATCGCCGGCGCCGCGCCAAGATAGCCGCAGACCACGCCCATGGCCATCAGGCTGTAGCGGTGGCGCAGGAACAATACGCGGCGCTCGCGCTTGCTTGCGTGTTCGGCCAGCGCATCGAAAGCCATGACGCGGTAGGTGAGCCAACCCCAGATCAGCGGCGGAATGATCAGCACCAGCGGCGGCACAAACCACAGCGGCACGGAGACGACCAGCGCAATCAGCGCAATCAGCGTCGAGCCCAGCGACCAGGCCAGGCTGGCGAGCAGCGAGCCGCCCAGCTTGCGCTCAAGCAAAGGAAAGCGCCGCTCGGCCACCAGCCGCACCAGCGCGGGCGCCATGCACAGCGCGACCAGCAGCAGCGACAGCACGACGATGATGGGCATGGCCACCAGCACCACCAGCACCGGAGCGACCGCGGCCGAGCCAAAGCCCACGCCGCGCGCCTGCAGCCAGCCCCAGGCGGTCTGCAGCCAGCCCGCGCCGTCCAGCAGTCCTTGCACCCACTGCACCGCCGGCCCCCAGAAAAAGTACCCGAGCACCGTGGACAGCAGGGTCATGAACAACAGAGGAACGAGTGACCAGAGGATCACCCGTTTGTGCAGACAGTAAGCTGCTGCACGCCAGAAGGAGTCGATAAGCAGTCGCATGCCTCTAGGATACCCATTGCGGGCGTCAAGCGCGACCCATCAAACGCAGTAGCCCGCGCCACTGCTGGCTCCAGAAGCCCTTGCCATAGTCACGCAGGCGTCCGCGGGCGTCGGGTTCGACCTGATCCCGGACGCCGGTAGGGTCATAGCGCAGCTCGAAATTCGCCGTTCCGAACAGCATGTCCCACACCGGCAGCAGCACAGCGAAGTTGTTTCCGCCGCGGCGCGCCCGCGTGCCGGACTGGGTTTCGTGGCCTATGCCAATGGTGTGGTGGCGGCGGTGAAAGCGCGGACTGACCCACAGGCGCTCGCCCACGCGACCGAACCACAGCCGCAGGTTGGCATGGTGCAGGCTTTCGCTGAGTTGGGTGATGGCGACGATGGCGACGAACTGGCCGGGCGCCAGGCCGATGATCTGCGCCACCAGCACGATGATGCTGTCGCGCAACAGGTCGTCAAGCAGATGGTTGCGGTTGTCGCTCCACATCGTCATCTGGCGCTGCGAATGGTGCAGCGCATGCAGCTTCCACCACCAGCCGAAATGGTGCTGGCCGCGGTGTATCCAGTAGTCAAGCAGGTCGAACACCACCAGGTACAGCAGCAGGCTGACCCAGGCCTGGTCGGTCACGCCGGGCCAGAGGTTGTCGAGATGGTAGGTGGGCATGCCCCACACGCGCAGCGTGCCGAACAGGTGGTCCCACAGCGGATCGATGGAAAAGAACAGCGCGATGCGAAACAGGCCCAGCCTATGCACCAGCGTGTAAAGCATGTCGACACGGATCGCGCGCCTGTCGGTCACGGCCTCGACCGGCCACAGGCGCTGCAGCGGCGCAATCAGCAGCACCATCACCACCAGCTGGATCAGGCCGACCAGCAGCCAGCCCGTGGCCGTATAGCCGTCCTCGAGCAGATTTCCCAGCCCCAGGCCAAACAGCAGCGGCTGCACCACCCCCTCGAACAGCCATTGTTGCGCTGCATTGAACCAATCCACCAAGACCTGCATAACCTCTCCACTCAACGCGTCTGCGTTATCCAATCACGGTAGTCGGGATGGGTGTCCAGCGTGCGAAAGCAAAAGCCCTGCTGCTTGAGCCCGACCAGCAGCGGCTCGAGCACCGCCGGTGCCCAGGCGTCCTTGCGCGACCAGATGCCCAGGTGGGCCAACAAGATATCACCGCTGCGAATGCGCTGCAGCGCCTGGGCCAGCAAGGCCTTGTTGCTGAAGCGCTCGCTGGGAAGTTCGTCGCCCAGAAACCCCGCGGGCGACCAGCCCACATGCGACCAGCCGCAGGACTTGGCCGCGGCCAGCAGCGCGGGCGAAGTCTTGCCGCCCGGGGCGCGAAACAGCGCCAGCGGCTTCTTGCCCGTGATCTGCTGCAGCCTGTCGGCCGCCTGCTTGATTTCGGCGCAATAGCCCGCGGCGCTGAGCGTATAGGTCTCGCCCTCGCGCGGCCCGGCCGAAGGCTTGACGCGAAACGCCGGTGCCTGGGAACTGCCCACATCGCCGCGCCAGTAGGCATGCGACCAGGTGTGCGATGCAAACGCATGGCCTTCGGCGGCGCGCGCGCGCCACCAGGGCGCCCAGTGCTCGCCCAGGCTGCCGTCGCCCTCCTTTGTCGCCTCGTTGGCGGCAAAGAAGGTCACGCGCACCTGCTGGCGCTGCAGCACTTCGGCGATCAGCGGAGCCACGCCCATGTGGCCGGTGTCGAAGGTCAGATACAGCGGCTTGCAGGCATCCTCGGCCCAGGCCCCCGGGGACAGCAGGCAGGCAGCAAGAATGACGGCGCGGCGCAGCGGCATGGCGCTCAGCGCGGCGCGTGCGCCAGCGTCCACACGCCGTGCGGCGACTTGCCGACGTTGACCTGGCGCACCACCTTCTTCTCGAGCGTATCGATCACCGACAGCTTGCGCGCCCAGCGCGAGCTCACATAAATGAAGCGGCCGTCGGCCGAGACTTCCATGCAGTCCGGACCGCCCGGTGCGGGATAGGTATCGACCAGCTGCTGGGTCTGCATGTCGATCTTGCCTATGGTGTTGGCCACGCGGTTGCTGACATACAGATGGCGCTTGTCGCCCGCGGCGCGGAACGCATGCGCGCCCTTGCCGGTCTTGATCAGCGCCATGTTGCGCGGCGGGCCGGCGGAAATGTCGAACACTTCCACGCTGTCGCTGCCCGTGAGGCCGATGTACAGGCGCTTGCCATCGGGGCTGCCATAGATGTCGGCGGGCATGGCTCCGGTGCGCACCCGCGCCGTGATGACCTGGGTCGCCATGTCGATGGCCACCAGCTCGTCGCTGTCCTGCATGGTCGAGTACAGCGTGGCGCTGCGCGCGTCAATCCACAGATGGCTGGGCGTCTTGCCGGTGCTCACACGCTTGGCCAGCACGGGCTGCTGGCCGTCCCAGCGGTAGAAATCGATGTGGTCGAGCCGGTTGGCGGCCGTCACCAGCCACTTCATGTCGGGACTGAAGCGCAGATGGTAGGGGTCGGAAATGTCGCGCACCACGCGCTGCACCTGGGCGGTACGCGGGTCCAGAAACGTCAGCGAATCGCCCAGCGCATTGGCGACGATCAGCGATTTCTCGTCGGGCGTCAGGTAAAGATGGTGCGGCTCCTTGCCCGTGGGAATGCGCTGCGTCTCGACCCAGCGCTCGGGGTCGATCACGCTGACCGAGGCATCCAGCGAATTCAGCACGAAGATCGGCGGCAGCTTGGCCGGGGGCGCCTTGGGTGCTGGCAGCGGCGCCGCAACGGCCGGGGTCTGTACTGCAGGTGGCGCCGCAAAGGCCCTCGTGGCGGCCATACCGGCCAATCCAATCAATACCAGGGCAGCACGTCGCTGCTCGAAAGAATTGCGCTTCACAAACCACCACTTTCTAGAGTGCCTGCAGTTTATCTGCGCGCCACACTGGTGCGTGCGAGTGCACCAAAGCTTGTCACAAGTTGTCATCTAAAACCAACAGTGGCGCGCCGCAGGGGCCAAAAAAAGACCGCCTAAGCGGTCTTTGACAAGGCTCAATGAAAACTTACAGCTTCCATTTTTCCAGCAGCTTCTGCGGGCCCATGTTGTCGTAGCTTTCAAACGGCTGATGGATCCAGGGATTGGTCGGCAGGAATTCCACCGAGTAGTCGGCCTTGAAGGTCGACAGGCCCTTGGTCCAGATCACCGCGCTGCGCAGCTCGGTGATGGGAGCGTAGTTGCTCTTGAGCATTCCGACCACGGCGTTGAGCGTGTGGCCCGAGTCCGCGAGGTCGTCGACCAGCAGCACGCGGCCGGCAATCTCGCCCTTGGGGGTCGTGATGAAGCGCGCGATGTCCAGGTGGCCCTGCACCGTGCCGGCTTCGGCGCGGTAGGAGCTGGTGGACATGATGGCCAGGGGCTTGTCGAAAATGCGGCTCAGGATGTCACCCGGACGCAGTCCACCGCGTGCCAGGCACAGGATGGTGTCGAATTCCCAGCCCGACTGGTGGATCTTGAGCGCGAGCTTCTCGATCAGGCCGTGGTACTCGTCGTAGCTTACGTACAGGTGATTACCGTCTTCGGTCAACATGGTGCTTTCCTGTTTTCAGTCGTGGATACAGACGGCGGCGATCAGGCCGCGCTGTAGGGGTTGTGCATGAGGATCGTGTGATCGCGGTCGGGGCTGGTCGACACCATGGCAATCGGCACGCCCGTGACTTCGGCGATGCGGTCCAGGTAGCGGCGGGCCGAGGCCGGCAGCTTGTCGTAGTCGGTCACGCCCACGGTCGAATCGGTCCAGCCGGGAATGGTTTCGTAGATCGGCTTGCAGCGCGCGATGTCGTCGGCGCCCATGGGCAGCAGGTCGATGGTTTCGCCGTCGAGCTCGTAGCCCACGCAGAGCTTGAGTTCTTCCAGGCCGTCAAGCACGTCAAGCTTGGTGATGCACAGGCCGGACAGACCGTTGACCTGGGCCGAGCGCTTGAGCAAGGCCGCGTCAAACCAGCCGCAACGGCGGCTGCGTCCGGTGGTCACGCCCTTTTCGGCACCGATGGTGCTCATGTGATAGCCGGGCGTGCCTTCCTTTTCCCAATCGAGTTCGGTGGGGAACGGACCGCCGCCGACGCGCGTGCAATAGGCCTTGGTGATGCCGAGCACGTAGTGCAGCAGGCTGGGGCCCACGCCCGAACCGGCAGCGGCGTTGCCGGCCACGCAGTTGCTCGAAGTCACATAGGGGTAGGTGCCGTGATCGACGTCAAGCAGCGTGCCTTGCGCGCCTTCGAACAGCAGGTTGCCGCCCGCCTGGTGGGCTTCGTTGAGTTCGCGCGAGACATCGGCCATCATGGGCTTGAGCAGCTCGGCGTGGCGCATGGCTTCTTCGTAGACCGCGTCGAACTGGACTTCGCCGTCGACGATGTAGGGCTTGAGCGCATCACCGAAAGTGAATTTCTTCGAGCCAAGCACATGCACCAGGATGTGGTTGTGCAGCGCCAGCAGCTCGCGCAGCTTGGTGGCGAAGCGCTCGGGATACTTCAGATCCTGCACGCGCAGCGCGCGGCGGGCAATCTTGTCTTCGTAGGCCGGGCCGATGCCGCGGCCGGTGGTACCGATCTTCTCGGTGCCGCCTTGTTCGCGCGCGGCTTCGCGGGCCACGTCCAGCGCCGCATGGAAAGGCAGGATCAGCGGACAGGCTTCGCTCACGCGCAGGCGGTTGCGCACCTGCACGCCGGCTTTTTCCAGGCCTTCGATTTCCTCGAACAGCTTGGCTGCCGACAGCACCACGCCGTTGCCGATGTAGCACTTGACACCGGCGCGCATGATGCCGCTGGGAATCAGGTGCAGCGCGGTCTTGACGCCGTTGATGACCAGGGTGTGACCCGCATTGTGGCCGCCCTGGAAGCGCACGACCCCTTGGGCGCTTTCCGTGAGCCAATCCACCAGCTTGCCCTTGCCCTCGTCACCCCATTGGGTGCCGACCACGACCACGTTGCGACCTTTGGTTGCTTTCATATTCAAATCCGATGAAATGTCAAATGCCTGAAATGGCTTGTACGACCCATTGCCCGGCGACTTGCACCAGTTCTCGGTCGCAGTGAAATTCGTCCACTTCGCTTTCGTGGCCGGGCAGCACGCAGACCACCGTTTCGCCCTGCTTGCGCAAAGTGGCAATGGCGGCGCTCACGTCCTGCGCGTCGCCCCAGGGCGCGCGGATCGCGGCCTTGAGGGCGCGCGTGGGCACCACGCTCACCAGTTGCTTGATGTCCAGGCTGAAGCCGGCCGCGGGCCGGTTGCGACCGAACACCGCACCGACTTCGTCGTAGCGGCCGCCGCGCACCAGCGCATCGCTGGCACCGGGCACGTACATCGCGAAGCGCGTGCCGCTGTAGTAGCCGTAGCCGCTCAGGTCGGCGAGATCGAACGTGACGTTGACGCCGTCGAGCCGCGCGGCCAGCCACTTCAGATGCGCCAGCACTTCGGGCACGCCGGGCACGCCCGCCAATGCCTTCTGGGCTTCATCGAGCACCGTGACGTCGCCGTACAGCTGCAGCAAGGCCATCAGGCCGTTGCGCGAGGCCGCGGGGAAGTCGCGTGTCAACTGGGCCAGCTCGCTCGCATCCTTGGTGGCCAAAGCGCCATGCACCGCATGCAGCACCGGGGCCTCGAGCGCGACGCCGGCCAGCAGATTGCGCACCACGCGCACATCGGCCATGTCGACGCTGACGTTGCTCACCTGGGCGCTGCGCAGGCAGGCCAGGGCAAGCAGCAGGGCTTCGAGGTCAGCCTCGAGGCCTGCATGGCCATAGATTTCCGCACCGAACTGCAGCGGCTCACGCGTGGCGCGTGGTCGATCAGGACGGGTATGGAGCACCGGGCCGCAATAGCAAAGGCGTGTCACGCCCCGGCGATTGAGCAGATGGGCGTCGATACGGGCCACCTGCTGGGTGGTATCGGCGCGCAGACCCAGCGAACGTCCGGAAAGCTGGTCAACCAGCTTGAACGTTTGCAGGTCCAGGGCTTCGCCGGTACCCGTCAGCAGGGACTCCAGATGCTCCAGAAGGGGAGGCATGACCAGCTCATACCCGTAGCTACGCGCCGTATCGAGCAATCCTCGACGCAATTCTTCGATGTGCCGTGCCTCGGAGGGCAATACATCGGCGATGTGATCCGGCAGGACCCAAGCAGACATGGAAAAAAGGGGAGGCTGTTAAAAACGTGATTCTACGGGATAGCTACGCCATCCAACCCTTCCCCTCACCATGGCCTAGCCCTGGCACACAGTATTGCTTGCGCAATCAGCGGTATTGCCATGCGAAACCAGGGCCTGCACACCAATGCAAAGAGGGGCCTGGGCCCCTCTTTTTTCTTTCTTGCGCCTGGCGCTGCCAGGCGACGCTGGAATTCTTACTTGGCCGCCGCGCCGCCGCGCATGGCCTTGAAGAATTCCGACGACGACGGGTCAAGCACCATCACGTCGCTCTTCTTGCTGAAGCTGGCCTTGTAGGCTTCGAGGCTGCGATAGAACTGCGCGAACTGCGGATCGCGGCCAAATGCCTCGGCATAGACCCGCGCGGCTTCGGCATCGCCCTCGCCCTTGATCTTCTGCGCATCGCGGTAGGCATTGGCCACCGTGACTTCGCGCTGGCGATCGGCGTCGGCGCGAATCTTCTCGCCTTCGGCCGCACCGGTGGAACGCAGCTCGTTGGCCACGCGCTTGCGCTCGGCGTCCATGCGGCGGTAGACCGACTCGGTGATCGCTTCGGCATAGTCGACGCGCGTGATGCGCACATCGACCACGTCCATGCCCCAGGGCTTGGAGCCGCGCACGGTTTCCAGCACTTCGCGCTTGACATCGGCCATCAGCGCTTCGCGCTTGTCGGCCAGCAGGTCCTTGACGGTGCGCTTGTTGATTTCCTCCTGGAAAGCATTGCGCACCACGCGGTTGAGCTGCTGCGTGCCGGCGGCTTCGTCCAGGCCGACGTTGCGGATGTACTCCGACGGCTCCGAAATGCGCCAGCGCACATACCAGTCGATCACCACGCGCTGCTTTTCAGCCGTCAGCATGGGCTCGGTATCGGTGCTGTCCAGCGTCAGCAGACGCTTGTCGAGATAGCGCACGTTCTGGAACGGCGGGGGCATCTTGATGTGCAGGCCCGGCTCGGTGATCACTTCCTTGATCTGACCGAGCGCATAGACCACGCCGAACTGCCGCTGATCGACGACAAACAGCATGGAGCTGAGCAAGGCCAGCACCACCAGCAGGGTGGAAACAATAAATCCGACTCTGTTCACAAGAATCTCCTAGCGGGCATCGCGCTCGCGCGAGCGACTGGTATCGCGCGCACGAACATCATTCGAGGTAGGGGAAGGCACGGTCACCGTGCCTGCGGCCGGGCTGCCAGCGGCACCCGCTGCAGAGGCGTCGGTCGACGCACCTGCCTGGCCCGTGGCCTGCATGATCTTGTCCAGCGGCAGGTACAGCAGGTTCGAGCCCTTGCTCGAGTCCACCAGCACCTTGGTCACGTTGCCGTAGATCTGCTGCATGCTTTCCAGGTACAGCCGGTCACGCGTGACCTGGGGCGCCTTCTGGTACTCGGCCAGCAGCGAGCTGAAGCGCTGGCCGTCACCCTGGGCCTGGGCCACGATGCGTTCCTTGTAGCCCGCCGCTTCTTCCTGCATGCGCGAGGCGACACCGACCGCGCGCGGCACGACGTCGTTGGCATAGGCCTGGGCTTCGTTCTTCGCGCGCTCGCGCTCCTGCGCCGCCTTGAGCACGTCGTCAAACGAGGCCTGCACCTGCTCGGGCGGACGCACGCCGCTTTGCTGCAGATTGATGCCGACCACTTCCACGCCCACCTTGTAGCGGTCGAGGATGGTCTGCATCAGGTCGCGCACCCGCGGCGCGATCTGGTCGCGCTCGTCCTGCATTGCTGCATCCATGGACATCTTGCCGACCACTTCGCGCACCGAGGTTTCAGCCGCCTGGACCACGGCATCTGCCGGGTTCTTGCTTTCGAACAGCCAGGCACGCGCATCGCTCAGGCGGTACTGCACGGCAAACTTGATCTCGACGATATTCTCATCGCGCGTCAGCATGGCCGACTCGCGCAGTCCCGTGCTCTTGATCACGTTGTCGCGACCGACATCGGCCGAGCGGATCTGCGTCACGGTCACCAGCTCATGGCGCTGGATGGGATAAGGCAGGCGCCAGTTGAAACCCGCGCCCACCGTGCTCTGGTACTTGCCGAACTGGGTGATCACGGCCTGCTGGCCTTCCTGCACGATGAAGAAGCCCGTGCCCAGCCAGATCAGCACCGCCACACCGGCAATCACGCCAATGCCGGCGCCGGCATTCTTCATGTCGGGCTGGAAGCCGCCATTGCCGCCGCTGGGCGGCTGGCCGTTGCCGCCATTCTTGCCGCGGAACAGTCCCGCGAGCTTGCGGTTCAGATCACCCCACAGTTCATCCAGATCGGGCGGCGTGCCCTGACCCTGGCCCTGGGGGCGGCGGTCGCGACCATTGGCCGGCGGCGGAGTCGGCCGGTCGGCGTCGGGCCGGGAGCCTGGCCCCGAACCTTCCGAGTCCTTGTCATCGCCCCGACCCCAGCGGGGATCGTTCAGGTTGAACATCCCCCGAA
>JBBKVU010000300.1:0-3243 GCA_037968595.1 Comamonas sp. | reverse complement strand
CCGGCGGCGCCGCTGGCGGCCGTGGGGGCGTTGCCCGCGGTGAGCAGGCCACCGCCCGGGGTGACGCAGCCCGACAGGACGAGCGCGGACGCCAGCGTGGCAAGGCTCAGGGAAATCTTGGACATAGGTACTCTCTGGTTGGTAAAACAGTGAAGGGGCGCCGCAGGCGGCGCGGCAATGCAGGTCAGCGCAGGATCCAGCCCGCGCCGCCCCAATACCAGTAATAGGGCGCAGCGGCGTACCAGCTGCCCCAGGATGTGCGGTAGGTCTCGCGGACCTGGTAGTCGGCCTGGGCATCGCGCTTGGCCGCGCGGGCGTCGGGCAGCATGCGCTGGGCTTCCTTGTGGCCCTTGGCCGCGGCCCGGCTCAACCAGGCCTCGGCTTCGGCCGGGTCCGAGCCCATTTCCTCGAAGCCCTGCAGGTAGATGCGGCCCAGGGCGAACTGCGCGGCCACCAGGCCCTTGTCGCCGGCCTTGCGCATCCATTCAAGGGCCTGGAAGCTGTTGCGCTCCACGCCGTCGCCGCGCAGCAGGCGCAGGCCCAGGTCATAGGCCGCCTTGGGGTCCTGTTCGGCCAGCCGGCTCAGCGCCTCGAGCCGGCGTTCGGCCGCGACATCGGCGGCCGGCGGCTGGAAGCGCGTGGTGTTGCGGTGCTGATCGACGCAGCGGCTGCCCTCGCAGACACGTACCGTGTCGCTCACCGGGCCCAGTTGCTCCGCAGGGGTCTGCACGGCGCAGCCCAGCAGGGCAAGGGCGGCGGTGGAACCCAGCAAGAAAGACCTGTACATGGACGGAGTCCCTCGTTAGTTTGTTTTTTTGAAGGGACGATTCTTGTAAATTCAAGGCCTGAATGCACACTAATTTGCATTTAGATACGTTTTGCGGTGTATTTGCATGCATTTGCCTGCGGCGCCGCATCAGCTGCTTGCGGACTGCAGCTGGTGCTGGCCAAGGAATGCGGCGGCCGTCATGCCCACGCTGCGCCTGACCATGGCGCTGAACGCGCTGGGCGTGTAATTGAGTTCGGCGGCAATGTGGGCGATAGGCATCTGGCGCGCGGCCAGTGCCACGGCATGCGCCAGCACCACCTGCTGGTGCCATTGCGTGAAGGTGCAGCCGAGCTCGCCGCGAAACAGCCGCGCCACGGTGCGCAGACTTGCGCCGGTGTCCAGCGCCCACTCCTGCAGGCTCGCATGGCGCGTGGGTTGCTCCAGCACCGATTCGCACAGGTGCAGCAGCCGCTTGTCGCGCGGCATGACGATGCCCAGGCGCATGTCCTGGGCGCGGCGCAGTTCATCGCAGACCAGGGCGCTCAGATGGTGTTCGCGCTGCAGGGCCGGCGGCGACAGCGGCGGGCCGGCATCGCTGTCGGTCGACAGTTCCCGCACCAGCGCGCGCAGCAGCTCCGAGGCCTGGAGCACGCGGCACTGCTGCCAGGCCGGCTGGTCCATCCACTCGGCCTGGGCGCCGGCGCCGTCGCGCGCCGGCAGGAAATACAGCGTGTAGAGCCGCGCGGTCTCGACCATGGTCACCGCATGGCGCAGGCCGGGAGGCACCCAGACGGCGCGATTGGGCGGAACGATATAGGTGGCGTGGTCCATGGACAGCCGGATCACGCCACCGGTGGAAATCGCCATCTGCGCCCAGGGATGGCTGTGGGGCATGACCTGGGTGTCGCGGCGCAGCTCGCGCATCTTCGAGCGCACCGGCCGCTGCGCGCTGGGCTGGTACAGATGCGGGTCCAGCGTGGGCACGTAGTGCAGCGGCCGGGCCAGCTTGCGCATGGCCGGCGACGGAAGCAGGGCGGCAGGCGGTTTTGGCATTTTTGCGATAGTTTTTGGCAGTCTATCGCATACATGCCGCGCCGGCCTTGCCTAAGATGGCCGCATGAACGCTTCACCGTCAACCCCCGCCGATGCTGGCGCCGCGATCCCGCTGCGCCAGGATGCGCGCACCATAGGCCTCATTGGCCTGGCCCATGGCTCCTCGCACTTTTTCCATCTGCTGCTGCCGCCGCTGTTTCCCTGGCTGATCGCCGATTTCGGCTACAGCTACTCCGAGCTCAGCGTGCTGTTGTCGGTGTTCTTCGTGGTCTCGGGCGTGGGCCAGGCGCTGGCGGGCTTCTTGGTCGACCGCGTGGGCGCGCGCCCCATTCTGTTTGCCGCGCTCACCAGCTTCGTCGTTGCCGGCGTGATCGCCAGCACCGCCCAGGGCTATGGGACGCTGCTGCTGGCCTCGGTGTTTGCCGGCCTGGGCAATGCGCCTTTCCATCCGGTGGACTTCACCATTCTCAACAAGCGCGTGTCGGCGCCGCGCATAGGCCATGCGTTCTCGGTGCACGGCATTTCGGGCAATCTGGGCTGGGCGCTGGCGCCGGTGTTCATGGCCGGCATCACGACGGCCACGGGGTCGTGGCGCACGGCTTGCCTGTGCGGCGCGGGCCTGGCGGCGCTGGTGCTGCTGATCATGGTGCTCAACCGGGACGCGCTGGACGACCGCAAGCCGCTGGTGCCTGCGGCGGCCCGGCCTGTGGCGGGCAGCGCGCCCGTGGAGCATCCCATGGCCTTCCTGCGCCTGCCTTCGGTCTGGTTGTGCTTCTCGTTCTTCTTCTGGAGCACCTGCGCGCTCAGCGCCATCCAGAGCTTTGCCAGCCCGGCGCTGCAATCCATGTATGGCCTGCCGCTGAGCCTCACGGCTTTGGTGGCGACGGGCTACATGCTGTGCGGCGCGGCCGGCATGCTGATCGGCGGCTTCCTGGTGGGCCGCGTGCAGCGGCTGGAGAAGCTGATTGCCATCAGCCTGCTGGCTTCGGCGGTGCTGCTGGCGGTCGTTGGCTCGGGCCTGTTGCCCGGCTATGTGGCGCTGGCCGTCGCCGCCGTGGCCGGCCTGGGCACGGGCATCGCGGGCCCGTCGCGCGACATGCTGATCAAGAAGGCCGCACCCCCGGGCGCCACGGGCCGGGTCTACGGCACGGTGTACTCGGGGCTGGACCTGGGCTTTTGCCTGGCTGCGCCGGTGTTTGGCGCCATGCTGGACGCCCACTTCTACGGCGGCGTGTTCTTCGGCTCGGCAACGGCGCTGGCACTGAGCGTGGTGTCGGCGGCGTTTGTCGGCCAGAAGGTGGCGCAGCGCTACGCCGCGGCCTGAGTTGGAGGTCTGATCAGCGCGCGCCGCTCGTAGCCTGCGCAACCGGCGCGCCCCAGCAAGGGGGCAGCGAGGAAGGGCCGCCCCGCACCGAGGCTGC
>JBBKVU010000299.1:0-9194 GCA_037968595.1 Comamonas sp. | reverse complement strand
TCAAGCACGCCGCCGTGGGCCGTCAGCACGATCAGCTCGCCCGCGTGGCGTGCCGCGAGCCGCTCCACCGTGGCGCGCACGCGGTCGCGCAGCATGATCAGCGATTCGCCGCCATCGGGCGTGAATTCGGGCTCGCGCTGGCGCCAGCGCAGCGCGACTTCGGGCAGCTCGGCCTCGAGCTCGGCAAACGTGCGGCCTTCATAGATTCCGAAGCTGCGCTCGCGCAGTCCGGGCTCGGCGGCAAGCGGCGCGCCGGTGACGCTGGCCACCGCCTGAGCGGTCTGGTAGGCGCGCTGCAGGTCGCTGCTGTAGATCTGGGCCACGGGCTCGTCGGCCAGCGCCTGGGCGGCCTGGGCGGCCTGCCACAGGCCCAGTTCGTTCAGCGGAATGTCCTGGTGGCCTTGCAGACGCGCCGTGGCATTCCAGGCGGTTTCTCCGTGGCGGATGGCGATGATGCGGGTGGCTTGCATGCGGCGGAACTTCGATGGGGGCAATGACAAAGGCAACTGCCGATTGTGCGGCAACTCGATTGCAAGGGCAGGCGAAGGGTTGCATGGCCGGGTGGCGAGTGCGCAAGCGATTGCCGCGCATCGGCGTCTGGCGCCGGCTGACAGGGCGGGGGATGGTTTCATCCTTTTCTGGGCCGGCGTGGCCGGCCAAGATGGTGCACAGGACGGTTGTCGTTTCCACCCTTTGCCAAGGAGATCGCCATGCTGCGCAAACCACTGCTCCCCTTGCTTCTGGCCGTGGGCCTGCTGAGCGCGCCGGCGGCACACTCCGAGACGCTGCGCTGGGCGCGCGCCTCCGACCCGACCTCGCTCGATCCGCATGCCTTCAACGTGGGCACCAATTTCACGCTGCTGCACCAGATGTACGAGACGCTGGTCAATCGCGACGCCAGGGGCCGGCTCGTGCCTTCGCTGGCGCTGTCGTGGCAGATGACCGCCGACGCCACGCTGTGGGAGTTCAAGCTGCGGCCCAACGTCAAGTTCCATGATGGATCGACACTGACCGCCAAGGACGTGGTGTTCTCGCTGAACCGCGCCAAGGGGCCCACGGCCCAGGTCAAGTCCCTGCTGTCTTCAATGGTCGAGGCCAAGGCTGTCGACGCTCTCACGGTGCAGGTCAGGACCAGCGGCCCCAACCTGATCTTTCCCAACAACCTGACCAACCTGTTCATCATGAACGAGGCCTGGGCCAGGACCAAGGGCGCGGCCACCACGCAGGACGCGGCCAGCAGCACGGAGAACTTCGCCACGCGCAATGTCAACGGCACCGGCCCCTACCAGCTGGCCAGCCGCGAGCCCGATGCGCGCACCGTGATGAAGCTCCATCCCCAATATTGGGGCCGGGGCCAGGCGCCGCTGCAGGTGACCGAGCTGGTCTATCTGCCGATCAAGTCGCCGGCCACGCGCATGGCGGCGCTGCTCTCGGGCGAAGTCGATTTCGCCCAGGACGTGCCGGCCCAGGACGTGGCGCGGCTCAAGCAGGATCCGCGGCTGCGCATCAGCGAGGGGCCCGAGAATCGCTCGATCTTTCTGGGGCTCAACGTGGGCGGCAAGCAGCTGAAGTACTCCAGCCTCAAGGGCAAGAACCCGCTGGCCGATGCGCGCGTGCGCCAGGCCATCCACCTGGCGATAGACCGCGATGCCATCAAGCGTTCGGTGATGCGCGGCCTGTCGATTCCCTCGGGCATCATTGCGCCGCCCTTCGTGCACGGCTACACCCAGGCCATGGCCGCCTATCCCAAGGTCGATGTGGCCCAGGCCCGCAAGCTGCTGGCCGATGCCGGTTATGCCCAGGGCTTCGACCTCACGCTGCATTCGACCAACGACCGTTATGTGAACGACGAGGCCATCAGCACCGCGGTCGCGGGCTTTCTCGGCCGTGTGGGCATCAAGACCAGCGTGGTCGCCCGGCCCATTGCCCAGCACAGCGTGGCCATCAACAATGCCGACGCCGACTTCTACCTGTTCGGCTGGGGCGTGCCCACCTATGACTCGGCCTATATCTTTGACTTTCTGGTCCATACGCGCGGCAAGGACGGGCGCGGGCCGACCAATGCCACGGGCTTCAGCAATGCCCAGGTCGATGCCGACATCGCCTCGCTGGCGTCGGAGTCGGACAAGACGAAACGCGATGCCGCGATCCAGCGCATCTGGGATGTGGTGCAAAAGGAGCGTTTCTACATTCCGCTGCACGACCAGATGGTGCACTTCGCTTCCGTGCGGCGGCTCAATATTCCCATCCACCCCGAAAACGAAGTGCATTTCAAGGATGTGAGATTCGAAGCCAGGTGAGGCGTGCGGCGCGCCTGATGTTTCCCCCCATTGTTTGCCGCCCGCTGCGCCCTCAAGATGGATTTCGCAAGAAATGCCAGGCCTGGATCTTGCATCTGTGCAATGCGCGAACGCGACCGCCGGCAGGACGGCGGCGCGCGGCGCAGCTTGTCCCACTTCGTTTGTTGAGGAAACCCGATGCTGCTTAAATTGCTGTTTACATCCCTGCTGTCCGCAGGCCTGCTGACCGTGAGTGGCGCACAGGCCGAAACGGTGCGCTGGGCGCGGGCTTCCGACCCGACCACGCTCGATCCCCATTCCTTCAACACCGGCACCAATTTCGTGCTGTCGCACCAGATGTACGAGACCCTGGTCACGCGCGATGCCAAGGGCAAGCTCGTGCCCACGCTGGCCACCTCGTGGAAGCTCACCGCCGACCCCACGGTCTGGGAGTTCAAGCTGCGCCCGGGCGTCAAGTTCCATGACGGCGCGGCCTTCACGGCCAAGGACGTGGTGTTCTCGCTGCAGCGCGCCAAGGGCCCCACGGCCCAGGTCAAGTCCCTGCTGGCGTCCATGGTCGAGGTCAAGGCCGTCGACGACCTCACGGTGCATGTCAAGACCAACGGCCCCAACCTGATCTTTCCCGACAACCTCACCAATCTGTTCATCATGAACGAGGCCTGGGCCAAGTCCAAGGGCGCGGAAACCACGCAGGACCCGGCCAGCTCCACGGAGAATTTCGCCACGCGCAACGCCAACGGCACCGGCCCCTTCCAGCTCGTGAGCCGCGAGCAGGATGCGCGCACCGTGATGAAGGCCAACCCCCAGTACTGGGGCAAGGGCCAGGCGCCGCTGCAGATCACCGAGCTGATCTATCTGCCGATCAAGTCGCCGGCCACGCGCGTTGCCGCGCTGCTGTCGGGTGAAGTCGATTTCGCCCAGGACATTCCCGCGCAGGACGTCGCCCGCCTCAAGCAGGACCAGC
This sequence comes from Comamonas sp., assembly GCA_037968595.1. Classification (GTDB taxonomy): domain Bacteria; phylum Pseudomonadota; class Gammaproteobacteria; order Burkholderiales; family Burkholderiaceae_C; genus Comamonas. Next base: position 5,930 of record JBBKVU010000299.1, on the reverse strand, counting down.
GCCTGCGCATCAACGAAGGCCCGGAAAACCGCTCGATCTTCCTGGGCCTGAATGTCGGCGGCAAGGAACTCAAGACCTCCAGCGTCAAGGGCAAGAACCCGCTGGCCGACCCGCGCGTGCGCGAAGCCATCCACCTGGCCATCGATCGCGACGCCATCAAGCGCTCGGTGATGCGCGGCCTGTCGATTCCCTCGGGAATGATCGCCCCGTCCTTCGTCAACGGCTACAGCAAGGCCATGGCCGTCTATCCCAAGGTCGATGTCGCCAAGGCCAAGAAACTGCTGGCCGATGCCGGCTATCCCGACGGCTTCGACCTGACGCTGCACACCTCCAATGACCGCTATGTGAACGACGAGGCGATCAGCACCGCGATTGCCGGCTTCCTGGGCCGCGTCGGCATCAAGACATCGGTGGTGGCGCGCCCCATCGCCCAGCAAAGCGTGGCGATCAACAACGCCGACATCGACTTCTACCTCTATGGCTGGGGCGTGCCGACCTATGACTCGGCCTATATCTTCGACTTCCTCGTGCATACCCGCGGCAAGGACGGGCGCGGACCGACCAACGCCACGGGCTTCAGCAACGCCGCCGTCGACACCGACATCGTCGCTCTGGCTTCCGAGGCCGACAAGGCCAAGCGTGACCAGACCATTGCGCGCATCTGGGACGTGGTGCAGAAGGAGCGCTTCTACATTCCGCTGCACGACCAGGTGATCCATTTCGCCTCCATCAAGCGCATCGACGTTCCCGTGCATCCGGACAACGCCGTGCTCTTCAAGGACGTGAAGCTCGGCGCAAAGTGAGGCCCACATGCTCGCCTATCTGTTGCGGCGCCTGGGCCAGTCGGCCCTGGTGCTGGTCGCGGTCTCCCTCATCGCCTTCATGGTGTTCCGCCATATCGGCGACCCGACCATCAGCCTGCTGGGCGAGGATGCGACGCTGGAGGAACGCGCTGCGCTGAATAGCGAGCTGGGCTTCGACAAGCCCGTGCCGCTGCAATACCTCAACTATGTGGGCAAGGTGGTGCAGGGTGATCTCGGCATCTCCTACCGCCTCAAGCGGCCGGTCAGCCAGGTCATTGTCGAGCGCCTGCCGGCGACGCTGGAGCTGGCGCTGATCGCCTCGCTGGGCGCGCTGGGCATAGGCGTGGTGCTGGGCGTCTACACCGCCTTGCGCAGCGAAGGCTGGCTCAGCCGCTGGGTGATGACGGTGTCGCTGGTCGGCGTCTCGCTGCCCACCTTTCTGATAGGCATAGGCCTGATCTACCTGTTTGCCGTCGAGCTGCGCTGGCTGCCGTCGTTTGGCCGCGGCACCACCGTCAAGGTCGGGGGCTGGGAAACCGGCCTGCTCACGGCCTCGGGCTGGAGCGCGATCATCCTGCCGGCGATCACGCTGGGCTTCTACAACATGACGCTGATCATGCGGCTGGTGCGCGCCGAGATGCTCGAGGTGCTGCGCTCGGACTACATCCGCTTCGGCCGCGCGCGCGGCCTGCGCGAGAAGGACCTGTACTTCGGCCATGCGCTGCGCAACACGCTGATTCCCGTGATCACCATTGCCGGCCTGCAGATCGGCACGCTGATTGCGTTTTCCATCGTGACGGAAACCGTGTTCCAGTGGCCGGGCGTGGGCCTGCTGTTCATCTCCTCCATCCAGGGCGTGGACGTGCCGCTGATCGCGGCCTATCTGATGTTCATCGCGCTGCTGTATGTGGTGATCAACCTGCTGGTCGACTTCCTCTATCTGGCCGTGGATCCGCGGCTGCGCCGCCGATAACAAGGGAAATGAAACATGTCCGATGTGATCGATAGACCCGCGCCGGCGCGGCGCGGCTGGCGCCAGAGCGATTCGCCCGTGAAGCGCGCTTTCGCGCGCTCGCGCACCGTCCAGGTCGCGTCCGTGGTGCTGCTGCTGATCGTGCTGGCGACGCTGCTCGCGCCCTGGCTGGCCTGGCAGAACCCGTTTGATTCGGCCAGCCTCGAACTCAACGATGCCTTCTTGCCGCCCTGGTCCGAAGGCGGCCACGGCGCGTTCTACGCACTGGGCGCCGACGACCAGGGCCGCGATGTCGCTTCGGCCATTCTCTATGGCCTGCGCATGTCGGTGCTGGTCGGTGTCTCGGCCGTGCTGCTGTCGCTGTGCATAGGCGTGCCGCTGGGCCTGGTCGCGGGCTATGCGGGCGGCTGGTTCGATACGCTGCTGATGCGCCTGGCCGATGTGCAACTGACGTTTCCGGTGATCCTGGTGGCCATGCTGATCCTGGGCATAGTGCGCGGCGTGGTGCCCGAGGGCGTGCGCGAGCAGGTCGCGGTGCTGGTCATCATCCTGGCGATCGCGCTGTCCGACTGGGTGCAGTACGCGCGCACGGTGCGCGGCGCGGTGATGGTTGAAAAGCAGAAGGACTATGTGCTGGCCGCCCAGCTCATAGGCCGCAGCCGCAGCGCCATCCTGGGCCGCCACATCCTGCCCAACCTGCTGGCTCCCATCCTGGTGATTGCGGCCATCAGCTTTGCCCATGCCATCGTTGCCGAGTCCACGCTGTCCTATCTGGGCGTGGGCCTGCCGCCGACCCAGCCTTCGCTGGGCACGCTGATACGCATAGGTCAAAGCTTTCTGTTTTCGGGCGAGTGGTGGATCCTGCTGTTCCCCTCGCTGGTGCTGCTGGCCCTGGCACTGTCCGTCAATCTGGTCGGCGACTGGCTGCGCGACGCCCTGAACCCCAAGCTGCAATGAGCCCATCCGACACCTCTCCCATTCCGGTGCTGCGCGTGCGCGATCTGGGCGTGACCTTCGACACCTACCGCGGCCCGGTGCAGGTGCTCAGCGACGTGAACTTCGAGATTGCCGCCGGCGAGATCCTGGGCGTGGTCGGCGAGTCGGGCGCGGGCAAGTCCATGACCGGCGCGGCCGTGATCGGGCTGATCGATCCGCCCGGGCGCATCTCCAGCGGCACGGTGGAGCTCAACGGCGAACGCATAGACGGCCTGCGCGGCGAAGCCATGCGGCGCATACGCGGGCGGCGCATAGGCTCGATCTTCCAGGACCCGCTGACCAGCCTCAACCCGGTCTATACGGTGGGCCGGCATCTGGTCGAGACCATTCGCACCCACCTGCCGCTGACCGAAGCCCAGGCCAGGGCGCGCGCGCTCGAGTTGCTCGAGGAGGTGGAAATTCCCGAAGCCCGGGTACGCCTGGGCCAGTACCCGCACCAGTTTTCCGGCGGCATGCGCCAGCGCGTGGCGATTGCGCTGGCGCTGTGCGCCGAGCCGCAGCTGATCATTGCCGACGAACCGACGACGGCGCTCGACGTGTCTGTCCAGGCGCAGATCATCGCGCTGCTGCGCCGGGTATGCCGCGAGCGCGAGGCCGCGGCGATGCTGATCACCCACGACATGGGCGTGATTGCCGAGACCGCCGACCGGGTCATGGTCATGTACCAGGGCCGGGTGCTCGAGACCGGCCCGGTGCGCGAAGTGCTGGACCGCCCGGCCCAGCCCTACACGCGCGTGCTGATGGCGGCGATTCCTTCGGTGCATCAGCGCCTCGCGCGCTTGCCGGTTCCCGAGATCGGTGCCTCGGCAACGGCAACGGCGGCGCCGGTCAGGGCCGAGCCTGTGCCCCACGCCGCCGCCGCAGAAGGCAAGACCCTGCTCGAAGTTCGCGACCTGGGCAAGGAATTCGATCTGTCGCTGGGCTGGCTCGAGCGCCTGGTGTCGCAGCAGCCGCGGCGCACGCTGCAGGCCGTCGATGGCGTGAGTTTCAAGATCCGCCAGGGCAGCACGTTTGGCCTGGTCGGCGAATCGGGTTCGGGCAAGTCCACGGTGGCGCGCATGGTCGCCGGCCTGACCCTGCCCACGCGCGGCCAGGTGCTGTTCGATGGCCAGGACCGCTTCCACACGCAGACCGACCTGCGCCGGCGCATCCAGATGATCTTCCAGGACCCGTATGCGAGCCTGAATCCGCGCTGGACCGTGGCCCGGCTGATTGCCGAGCCGCTCGAAGTGCTGGGACTGAGCCAGCGTCCGGAGGAAACCGCCGAGCGCGTGGCCCAGGCGCTGCGCCGGGTGCGCATGACACCCGACGATGCGCGCAAGTACCCGCACCAGTTCTCGGGTGGCCAGCGCCAGCGCATAGCGATTGCGCGGGCCCTGGCCAGCCAGCCCGAATTCATCATCTGCGACGAACCCACGTCGGCGCTCGATGTGTCCGTTCAGGCCCAGGTGCTGAACCTGATGCGCGACCTGCAGGACGAGTTCGGCCTGACCTATCTGCTGATCAGCCACAACCTCGCCGTCATTCGCCACATGTGCGACGACATCGGCGTGATGCAGCGCGGCCGTCTGGTCGAGGCCGGCGACGCCCAGGAGGTGCTTGATGCGCCGCAGCATGAGTACACGCGCGCGCTGATGGCGGCGGTGCCGGATATCCAGCACGCGCATTGAGCTGCGCCGCTTACCGGGCGCAGGGGCGCGGGAGCTTCAGCCGATCACCGTCCCGCTGACTTCGCCCAGGCCTATGCGCACCGCGCCCGCGCGCTCGCACCAGCCGCGCAGCGTGAGCGTGTCGCCGTCTTCGAGAAAGCTGCGCTGCTCGCCGTTGGGCAGGGTGACCGGGTGCTTGCCGCTGCCGGCCAGCTCCAGCAGTGAACCCGCCTCGTGCGGCTCGGGGCCCGACAGCGTGCCCGAGCCCAGCAGGTCGCCAGGCTGCAGGTTGCAGCCGTTCACGGTGTGGTGGGTGACCAGCTGTGCCGGTGTCCAGTAGGCGGCGCGCGTGGTGTCGGTGCAGGACAGCCGCACGGCGGGCTCGGCGGCGGCGCGCATGCGGCTGGTCTGCAGCAGCACTTCCAGCGTGATCGTGAAAGCCCCGTGGGCGCGGTTGTCCGGCGCATCCAGATAGGGCAGCGGCTGCGGCTCGCCTTCGGCGCGCACAAAGGGCGCGCGAAACGGCGCCAGCGCCTCCATGGTCACGACCCACGGCGCCAGCGTGCTGGCGAAGTTCTTCGACAGGAACGGCCCCAGCGGCTGGTATTCCCAGCCCTGGATGTCGCGCGCGCTCCAGTCGTTGAACAGCGCCACGCCAAACAGGTGCTGCTCCGCCGCGCCCATGGCGATGGGCTCGCCGAGTGCATTGCCCTGGCCGATGAACCAGCCCAGCTCCAGCTCGTAGTCCAGACGCTTGCAGGGCCCTAGCACCGGGGCCGAGGCGGCGGCCGCCATGGTCTGGCCTTGCGGGCGCTTGATGCGCTGGCCGCTGACGCCTATCGACGAGGCCCGGCCGTGGTAACCGATGGGCACCCATTTGTAGTTGGGCAGCAGCGGGTTGTCGGGACGGAACTGCCGGCCCACGTTGGTGGCGTGGTGCACGCTGGTGTAGAAATCGGTGTAGTCGCCGATGCGGCAGGGCAGGGCCATTTCGGCCTGCGCCTGGGCCACCAGCGCCTTGGACCATGCGGCCTGCTGCGCGCTGCCTTCGCGCAGACCTTGCGACAGCGTGTGGCGCAGCGCCTGGCGCTCGGCCGCCGGGGCGGCCATCAGCGCGTTCATGTCGCTGCCCTCGAACAGCCCGGCGGCCTGCAGGTCGAGAATCTGGTCGCCGATGGCGACGCCAACGCGCAAGTCCAGGCCGCTGCCCGCGACGCGAAAGCGGCCGAAGGGCAGGTTCTGGATGGGAAAGTCGCAGTCGGGCTGGTTGGCGCTGGCGACCCAGCTGCGCAGCTGGGCGTCGTGGGTGGAATCAAGTGCGGGATGCATGGCGGCAGCTTCCTGGCTCATTCGGTGCTCATGCTGGCGCTGCGCGCGACCTTGCCCAGGCGTTCGTACTCGCGCTGGGTCAGGGCCTCGAATTCGGCCGCGGTCGAGCTGCGCGGCGTGAAGCCCGCGGCCAGCAGCTTGTCTTTCACGGCGGGCTCGGCCAGCGCCTCCTGCAGCGCC
>JBBKVU010000298.1:0-6451 GCA_037968595.1 Comamonas sp. | reverse complement strand
TACGCCAACAACGCGCAGCGCATCTACAAGGGCCAATTGCCGCCCATGCTGTATGCGGTCGGCGTGCTTGAAGTCGACATCGACCGCTACGGCCGCGTTCAGCGCCTGAGCTGGATGCGCGCCCCCAAGCATGCGCCCGAAGTCATTGCCGAGATCGAGCGCACGGTGCGCGGCGCCGCGCCCTACCCCGTGCCGGCGCGCATGGGCAAGGTCACCTATACCGATACCTGGCTCTGGGACAAGTCGGGGCAGTTCCAGCTCGATACCTTGACCGAAGGGCAGCGCTGAGCGCGTACCTCCCCGGCCCTTGGACAAGCGCCGAATGCAGGGCGGATGGCCGTTAGCCCTGAGCCTGTCGAAGGGCGTCTGCGTTCTCAGCCAGCGCTGCCTGCAGGGCACACTTCTCACAACACCGGGACTTCGACAGGCTCAGCCCGAACGGGTATTTTGAATGCGCCTTGAACCAGCCTTCTCCCTGAGTCCTGAAACCGTTGAAGCACCGGAGGCGCCGACTATCACGACCCCCTATAAGTCGAATAGCTCCAGGGGCTGACCAGCAGCGGCACGTGGTAATGCTGGTCGGCATGGGCGACGCCGAAATCTAGGCTCACGCGCTGCAGGAAATTGGGCTCGGGCAGCGCCACGCCGCGCGCCTTGAAATACGCGGCCACGTCGAAGGTCAGCCGATAGGTGCCGGTCTGCAGGCTGGCGTTGTCGAACAGCGGACTGTCGGTGCGGCCATCGGCATTGAGCACCAGCTGGCGCAGCAGCGTCGCCTGGTCACCCTCGGTGCGAAAGAAAGATACGGCCATGCCGGCCGCGGGGCAGCCATGCATGGTGTCGAGAACGTGGGTGCTCAGGCCCATGGGGGATCTCCTGTTTGCAAAAGCCTTGCCGGATGGCGGCCCGTCAGCAAAATTGTATACAAATTTTGTTCTACACCCGCTAAGATTGCAGCATGGAATCCACCACCACCCGCACCATTGCCGATGCGCTGACCCGCGCCATCGTGGAGCACAAGCTGCGTCCCGGAACCAAGCTTGGCGAACAAAAGCTCGCCGACCATTTCGGCGTCTCGCGCACGCTGGTGCGCCAGGCGCTGTTCCAGCTCACGCAGAACCGCCTGGTGACGCTGGAGCCGGCGCGCGGCGCCTATGTCTCCACCCCTTCCGTGCAGGAAGCGCGCCAGGTGTTTGCCGTGCGCCGCATGCTCGAGACCGAAATGACGCGCGCCTTTGCCGCGGGTGTCACGCCCGCCAAGATCCAGGCCTTGCGCAAGCATGTGGCCGCGGAGCAGGCCGCGATGGACCGCTCCGATGTCGGCCAGCGCACCGAGCTGCTCGGCGACTTCCATGTGCGCATGGCCGAGCTGATGGGCAACGAGGTACTGGCACAGATGATTGCCGACCTGACCTCGCGCTGCGCGCTGATCATGCTGATGTACCAGTCGGACTCCGCCGCGGAACATTCGCACGAGGAGCACGCCGAGATCGTCGCGGCGCTCGCCGCCAAGGACGCCGACCTGGCCGTGCGCCTGATGCAGGAACATTTATTGCATGTCGAGGCGGGGTTGACGTTCGACCGCGAACTGCCCGCCAACGACCTGTCCCAGGCCCTTTCCTCCCTCTCTGTTTGAAGCTCCCGCGCATGCTGTACGACGCCACCGCTCCCTATCCCCGTGACCTGGTGGGCTACGGCCGCAAGCCGCCCCACGCGCAATGGCCGGGCCAGGCACGGATTGCCGTGCAGTTCGTTCTCAACTACGAGGAAGGCGGCGAGAACGCCGTGCTGCACGGCGACCCGGCGAGCGAACAGTTCCTGTCCGAAATGTTCAACCCCGCGGCCTATCCCGAGCGCCACATGAGCATGGAAGGCATCTACGAATACGGCTCGCGCGCCGGCGTCTGGCGCCTGCTGCGCGAGTTCGAGAAGCGCGGCCTGCCGCTGACCGTGTTCGGCGTGGCGACGGCCTTGCAGCGCCACCCCGATGTGACCCAGGCGTTTGTCGAGCTGGGCCATGAGATTGCCTGCCACGGCCTCAAATGGATCCACTACCAGGGTGTGCCCGAGGAGGTCGAGCGCGCCCACATGCGCCAGGCAATGGAGATCTTCCAGCAGCTGTTCGGTGACCGCAAGGAGCACGGCCTGGGCTGGTACACCGGACGCGACAGCCCCAACACCCACCGCCTGGTCGCCGATTTCGGCGGCTTTGCCTACGACAGCGACTACTACGGCGACGACCTGCCGTTCTGGATGAAGCTCGCAAAAAGCGACGGCACCAGCGCGCGCCAGCTGATCGTGCCGTATACGCTGGACTGCAACGACATGCGCTTTGCCCTGCCCCAGGGCTTCTCGCACGCGGATCCGTTCTTTCAATACCTCAAGGACACCTTTGACGTGCTCTACGCCGAAGGCGACCCCGCGGGCGACAACGCGCCCAAGATGATGAGCATAGGCATGCACTGCCGCCTGCTGGGCAAGCCCGGCCGGATCACGGCGCTGCAGCGCTTTCTCGACCATATCCAGCAGCACCAGGCTGTCTGGGTATGCCGGCGCATAGACATCGCTCGCCACTGGGCGCAGACCCACCCTTGCCAGGATTGAACTTCATGCCCTTGACGCTGGAACAACTGAATCAGGCCGACCCGGCCCAGGCCCTTGCCCTGCTTGACGGCCTCTATGAACACTCGCCGTGGATTGCCGCGGCCGCGCTCACCGAGCGGCCGTTTCGCTCGCTGGACCATCTCAAGCATGCGATGGTCAAGGTGCTGGCCGGCGCATCGCCGCAGGCGCGCATCGACCTGATACGCGCCCACCCCGAACTCGCGGGCAAGGCCATGGTGGCGCGCAGTCTCACCGCCGAATCGACCAACGAGCAGAACCGCGCCGGGCTCACGCAATGCTCGCTGGAGGAATTCGCGCGCATCCAGCAGCTCAACGCCGACTACAACGCGCGCTTCGGCTTTCCCTTCATTCTGGCGGTGCGCGGCCCGCGCGGCCTGGGCCTGGCCAAGCAGGAAATCATCGACACGTTTGCGCGCCGCCTGCACAACCACCCCGATTTCGAATGCGCTGAAGCCATTCGCAACATCCACCGCATTGCCGAGATCCGTCTGAACGACAAGTTCGGCCATGTGCCCGCGCTGGGCAACGATGTCTGGGACTGGCAGGAATCGCTGGCCCGGCATTCGGACCCCGGCTTCGCCGAACTCGGCCAGCTCACGGTGACCTATCTGACCGACGCCCACCGCGCCTGCGCCCAGCGCATCAGCGGCTGGATGCGCGACTGCGGCTTCGACGAAGTCGCGATCGACGCCGTCGGCAATGTCGTCGGCCGCTACCACCCAAGCAAGGCGGACGGCCGCTATCTGCTCACCGGCAGCCACTACGACACCGTGCGCAACGGCGGCAAGTACGACGGCCGGCTGGGCATCTTCGTGCCCATGGCCGGCGTGCGCGAGCTGCACCGCGCAGGCCGGCGATTGGCCGTAGGCATCGAAGTCGTGGCCTTTGCCGAAGAGGAAGGCCAGCGCTACAAGGCCACCTTCCTGGGCTCGGGCGCGCTGATCGGCGACTTCCGCCCCGAATGGCTGGAGCAGCAGGACGCCGACGGCATCACCATGCGCGCGGCCATGCAGCACGCCGGCCTGTGCCCCGACGACATCCCCGCGCTCAAGCGCGACCCGGCCCACTACCTTGGCTTTGTCGAAGTGCATATCGAGCAGGGCCCGGTGCTCAATGAACTCGATATTCCGCTGGGCGTGGTCACCTCGATCAACGGCAGCGTGCGCTATCTGTGCGAGATGACCGGCATGGCCAGCCATGCGGGCACCACGCCCATGAACCGCCGGCGCGACGCGGCAACTGCCGTTGCCGAACTCGCGCTGTTTGTCGAGCAGCGCGCGGCGCGCGACGGCGACTCGGTGGCCACCATAGGCCAGTGGCAGGTGCCCAACGGCTCCATCAATGTCGTGCCCGGGCGCTGCCAGTTCAGCCTCGACATGCGCGCCCCCACCGACGCCCAGCGCGACGCGCTGGTGGCCGACATCCTGGCCGAGCTGCAGGCGATCACCGTGCGCCGCGGCCTGCGCTGCAGCACAGAGCTGGCCATGAGCGCGGCCGCCGCGCCCAGCGACCCCGCGTGGCAGCAGCGCTGGGAAAAGGCCGTTGATTCGCTGGGCCTGCCGGTGTATCGGCTGCCCAGCGGCGCCGGCCATGACGCCATGAAACTGCATGAAATCATGCCCCAGGCCATGCTGTTCGTGCGCGGCCTCAACGCCGGCATCAGCCACAACCCGCTGGAAAGCACCACCGCCGACGACATGCAGCTCGCGGTCGAGGCCTTCACCCATGTACTGAACCAATTGAACGACGAAGCGCCATGAGCCAAGAAACCATTTACAAGGCACTCGACGCCTGGATCGATGCCCATTTCGACGCCGAAGTGCGCTTCCTGCAGGCGCTGGTGCAGGTGCCCACCGACACCCCGCCGGGCAACAACGCGCCGCATGCCGAGCGCACCGCCGCGCTGCTGCAGGACTTCGGCATGCAGGCCGAGAAGCACGCCGTGCCCACGCCCGAAGTGCAGGCCTACGGCATGGAGTCGATCACCAATCTGATCGTGCGCCGCCCCTACGGCCCCGCGGGCTCGGGTCGAACGATTGCGCTCAACGCCCACGGCGATGTCGTGCCGCCGGGCGAAGGCTGGAGCCGCGACCCCTACGGCGCCGAGATCGATGCAGGCAAGCTCTACGGCCGCGCGTCGGCCGTGAGCAAGAGCGATTTCGCCAGCTTCACGTTTGCCGTGCAGGCGCTGGAAGCCGTGGCCCGGCCCACGCAGGGCGCGATCGAGCTGCATTTCACCTACGACGAGGAATTCGGCGGCGAACTCGGCCCGGGCTGGCTGCTGAAGAACCAGCTCACCAAGCCCGACCTGATGATTGCCGCGGGCTTCAGCTATGAAGTCGTCACGGCGCACAACGGCTGCCTGCAGATGGAAGTCACGGTGCACGGCAAGATGGCGCATGCGGCCGTGCCGCATACCGGCGTCGACGCGCTGCAGGCCGCCACCGCGCTGATGAACGCGCTCTACGCCGAGAACGCCAAGTACCGCCAGATCACCTCCGCGGTGCCTGGCATCACACACCCCTATCTGAACATCGGCCGCATCGAAGGCGGCACCAATACCAACGTCGTGCCGGGCAAGGTGCTGCTCAAGCTGGACCGGCGCATGATTCCCGAGGAAGACCCGGTAGCGGTCGAAGCCAGCATACGCGCGGTGATCGCCCAGGCCGCGGCCGACTTCAACCGCCTGCATGGCTTGGAAGGCGAGGACGCGGTGCGCATCGACATCAGGCGCATCCTGCTGGCGCGCGCCATGACGCCGCTGGCCGGCAACCAGCCGCTGGTCGATGCCATCCAGCAGCATGGCGAAGCCGTGTTTGGCGAGAAGCCGCCGGCCGTGGGCACGCCGCTGTACACCGATGTGCGTCTGTATGTGGAGCACGGCATTCCCGGCGTGATCTATGGCGCCGGCCCGCGCACGGTGCTGGAATCGCATGCCAAGCGCGCCGACGAGCGCCTGGACCTCGAGGACCTGCGCCGCGCCACCAAGGTCATTGCACGCAGCCTGCACGATCTGCTGGGCTGAGAGCCGCCCCGCCCTGCGTTCCCGGCCCTGCTCGACAGGGCCTTTTTCTTGCCTGAAATGAGGGCGCGATTAGGGTAATCGCCATCCAATTCCCCGAGGTCTTGCGGTTCAATCTGTATACACATTCTGTATGGAAATTGAACCCGGCGCAGCAGCCATTGCTGACTGTGCAAAGGACCCCCATGGAAACTGCGACCCACCCCGTTGATGAAAGACTACCCATGGGCCGCCTCACGGCCCTGGGCCTGCAGCATGTGCTGGTGATGTATGCGGGCGCGGTTGCCGTGCCGCTGATCATCGGCCGCGCGCTGAACCTGCCGGCCGAGCAGGTGGCAATGCTCATTTCTGCCGACCTGTTCTGCTGCGGCCTGATCACGCTGATCCAGGCCATGGGCGCGACGCAATGGTTTGGCATCAAGCTGCCGGTGATGATGGGCGTGACGTTTGCCAGCGTCGCGCCCATGGTGTCCATGGCCCAGAGCACCTCGGGGCCAGCGGGCGCCGGGCTGATCTTCGGCTCGGTCATAGGCGCGGGCGTGGTGTCGCTGCTGCTGGCCCCGGTCATCAGCCGCATGCTGCGCTTTTTCCCGCCCGTGGTGACCGGCACCATCATCCTGGTGATCGGCATCAGCCTGATGCGCGTGGGCATCAACTGGATCTTCGGCAACCCCGTGGGGCCGACCGCGCCCAGCGTGCCCAATCCCGAACACATCAAGTGGCTGGCCGAAGCCCAGGCCGCGGCCGGCGCGCCGGGCAGCTCGCTGGCGCCCGTGCCCAAAGGTTTTTCCGTCGTTCCCACCC
>JBBKVU010000297.1:0-7650 GCA_037968595.1 Comamonas sp. | reverse complement strand
CTTCCTGCGCTGGATGCTGTCGGACGGCGCGGGCGCGCTGCTGCTGGGCGGCCCCCAGGCCCTGCCGCAGGTCAACGGCCTGCGCCTGAAACTCAAATGGACCCATCTGCGCAGCTTTGCCGGCGACTACCCGGTGTGCATGCAGCTTGGCCTCACAGCCGACCGCAGCCAGAGCCATCTGGACTTTCCGGCCTGGGGCGATGCCGAGGCCGCGGGCGCGCTGGCGCTGCGCCAGGACATACGCCTGCTGCCGCACCTGTTTGACGTCTGCATCCACGAGTACGCCGATCTGGCGCACAAGGGCTGGGTGCCCGAGCGCGGCATAGACCACTTCCTGTGCCACTACTCGTCGGAGCGCTTCATTCCCGTGGTCGACGACCTGCTGGGCAAGGCCCAGCTGAGCATTCCGCGCGATCGCTGGTGGAGCAATCTGGCCTGGCGCGGCAACACCGGCGCGGCGTCGATCTTCATCATGCTGTCGGAGTTCCTGCAGCAAAAGGGCGCAGCCCTCAAGGCCGGCGACACTGTGCTGTGCTTCATTCCCGAGTCCGGACGCTTCACGGCCGGCTACATGCTGTGGGAAGCCGAGGCGGACACCCCGGCTCCCGCCTTGCCCGCCTATCCCGCCTATACGCGCCAGCGCGCCCAGGCCGGCGACGCCATCGCCCATGACGCCCTGCCCGATGTCAGCACCATTGCCCCGCCGCACGACCCGGCTGCCGCCCCCGGGGCGCTGGCCCCGCTGCTGACCGAGCTGGCCAGCATCTGGCAGGACTACCGCTCCAGCGTCTGGCGCACGCCGCTGCTGCAGCGCATACGCACGCGCCAGCTGCACACCGGCGACTATGTGCGCTGGATGAGCCAGTGGATTCCCCAGGTGCGCGAAGGCAGCCTGTGGATGCGCGAAGGCGCGGCCTCGCTGACCGGCGACTACGCGGCCCTGGCCTCGCTGATCGACCTGCATGCGGGCGAGGAACAGAACGATTTCAAGATCCTGCACAGCGACTACCTGAAGGCCGGCGGCACGCAGACCGACATCAGCGCGCTGCGCCGCAATCCCGGCGGCGAGGCGCTCAATGCCTATCTGCACAGCCTGGCGGCGACACCCAACCCCATAGGCCTGCTGGGCGCGATCTACATCATCGAGGGCACGGGCCAGCGCATCGTTCCCAGCCTGCTGCCGCTGCTGCGCGCCGCCCTGCCGCTGCCGCCCGACGCCTTCCGCTTCCTCGAATACCACGGCGCCAACGACGAACACCATCTCGAGCGCTGGCTGATGGCGGTGCAGATGACGCTGGAGCTCGACAGCTCGGGCACGGCCCAGCAAGCCATATTGCAATGCGCGCGCCACACGGCGGCCATGTATCTGATGCAGTTCCAGCACGTGCTGCCGGAACAATAAGGAAGCGCTGATGAAGAACGAATACACCGATCATCACTGGGACGAGCGCGATCCCAGCCCCTGGCTGGCGCTGTACCTCGACCAGAGCACGCCCCTGCCCGACGACGTCAAGGCCGCCTGGCTGCGCGACTGCAGCGGCAGCTCGCGCCAGTTCTTCCTGCCGCTGGTGCGGCCCATGGCGCGGGTGTCGATGATCATCATCCAGCTGCTGAAGATCTTCCTGCCCAAGCGCTGGTCGCATTCCATGCTGCTGCACCGGTTGCTGGCGTTCAGCATGAACCGCTTTGTCTCGCCCGAGGCCAACTGGCTGATCATGCGGCACTTCCATCTGGGCTCGCAGGTGCTGTCCTTCGTCTCGGCGAATTCGCCCGTGCCGGTGAGCACCGCGCCGCTCAAGCCCATGACCATAGACGAGGTCAAGGACGAGCTGTTCCTGCGCCATGACCTGAACCTGTTCAATTTCGTGATTCGCCTGAACAAGGCCTTGCGCGCGGAAAACAAGGAGCTGGTGCCCGTGCCCGAGCCGGATTTCTCCATGCTGCACGAGCCCGAGCTGCGGCTGGAAGACATGCCGCGCGGCCGGTTCAATCTGCTGGACCTGCAAAGCGCCATCGAGATCTATACGCCGGTGTATCAGCTGCTGCTGACCGACAACGATTTCTGGCGCGCCAGCAACTCGCTGCAGCTCGACGAGACCGTGGCCATCTATTGCGCCAAGATCCTGGCTTCACCCGAGCACCTGGTGCTGCTCAACAACAAGCACCCGCTGGTGCCCATGACCACGCTGTATGCGGCCTACCGCCTGGTGCTGCACGGCTTGTCGTCGGAAATGCTGCATGCGCTGCTGATGCGCATGGCGCGCGGCGAGGTGCCGATTCCCGCACGCGAGTTTGCGAAGATGCACGATGCAGCGGAGATTGTGGTGGGGGAATAAGACCGCGCCCTGTCGTTTGAGGGCGGGGCGTTCATCCTTCGACAGGCTCAGGACGAACGGGGGGATGAGGCTCATGACGAGCGGGTGGGTTGTGGGCTCAGGGCGAACGGTGGGGCGTGATTAGCTCAACCGGTTATTCCGTTCGTGCTGAGCTTGTCGAAGCATGGACGGCCTGCCCTATATAAAGCGAGTTCAGCGCAGCACAGGAAGCGCCGAGCGCATGGTCTGCACCGCGCCCCCGCCAATGGCTGCGCCAAACTTCTTGGCCAGGCGTTCGGCGACGTTGTCGCGGCGCGTGTAGTCGATCACTTCCTCGACCTTGACGATTTCGCGCGCCACGTAGTCGAGGTTGCCGAGCTTGTCGGCCAGGCCCATTTCAACCGCCTGCTGGCCGGTCCAGAACAGGCCGCTGAAGGTGTCGGAGTTGATCTTCAGGCGCTCGCCGCGGCCGGTCTTGACGGCATTGATGAACTGCTGGTGGATCTGATCCAGCATGGACTGCGCGTGCAGGCGCTGGGCTTCGGTCTGCGGGCTGAACGGGTCGAGAAAACCCTTGTTCTCGCCAGCCGTCAGCAGGCGGCGCTCGACGCCGAGCTTTTCCATGGTGCCGGTGAAGCCGAAACCGTCCATCAGCACGCCTATGCTGCCGACAATGCTGGCCTTGTCGACAAAGATGTCGTCGGCCGCGGCGGCAATGTAGTAGGCGGCCGAGGCGCAGGTTTCCTCGACCACGGCATAGACCGGCTTGCTGTGCTTGGCCTTGAGGCGCTGGATTTCGTCGTAGATGATCCCGGCCTGCACCGGGCTGCCACCCGGCGAGTTGATCAGCAGCACCACGGCGCGCGAGCCCGAGTCCTCGAAGGCGCTGCGCATCGCGGCCACCACGAACTCGGCGCTGGCTTCGGCGCCGGTGGCGATCTCGCCCTTGATGTCGACGACGGCAGTGTGCGGGCCGCTGACCGAAGTCGTGGTGACATCGCGGCCAAACATCATCCAGCCCAGCAGCAACAGCACCAGCAGCCACGACATGCGGCCGAACAGCCGCCAGCGGCGCGCGGCGCGCTGCTCGCGAATGGTCGCCATGACCAGGTTTTCAAGCACCTCGCGCTCCCAGCCCGGCGACTGCGCAGCGGAGGACGCGGACGCGGATGCGGGGGCGGCGCTTTCGGGCCGCGCCTGCGCCCACAGATCGGGTGCTGCGGGGTGGACGGGTTCGGAGCCAGGGGTTCCAGGAGGCAAAGGGGTGGTCATGTCAGAGCTCGACAGGGTGCAGGTCTTGGGAAGTATGCCAGTGCACCACACCCTGAGCTTCGCACACTACTATTTTCACCAGACCGCCGCGGCAGGGCCCGCCTGCACAGGCACCGGTGTCGGGCGCGTAGGCCGCACCGTGGGTTGCGCACAACAGCCATTGACCGGAATCGTCGAATATCCGGTTCGGCTGCCAGTCAAGCTCCATGGGAACATGGGTGCAGCGGTTCAGATAGGCGTGCACGCCCCCTTGGAAGCGCACCGCGAAGGCCCGGCAGCGCTGGCCGGCATAAAGCACATCAAAGGGCTGGGCCAGGCCGCCCTCGGCCAGATCCTCGCTGCGGCACAGGAAGACCGCCGGCATTGCAGGCTCAGCCGTTGGCCAGCAGCCACTGGTGCAGCCCGGCCACCGATTCCGCCACATACAGCGGCTCGAACTCGCCAAAGCCGCCGGTCGCATGCGCGCCGTACGACACGCCCACGCGCGCGCAGCCGGCGTTGCGCGCCATCAGCAGATCGTGCGTGGTGTCGCCTATCATCAGCACGCGCTCGGGCTCGACGCCGAATTCGGCCATCAGCTCCTGCAGCATCAGCGGATGCGGCTTGCCCGCGGTTTCATCGGCGGTGCGCGAGCCGTCAAACAGGCCCTTGAGCGCGACACTGGCCAGCACTTCATTGAGGCCGCGCCGGCTCTTGCCCGTGGCCACGGTCAGCAGATAGCCGCGTTCGCGCAGCGTCTCCAGCAGCGGCACGACACCGTCGAACAGCGTCAGGTCGTTCTGGTGCTGCAGGTAGTGGTAGCGGTAGCGGTTGCCCAGCTCGGCGTACTTCTCGGGCGGCACATCGGGAGCGGCGTGGGCCAGGGCCTGGGTCAGCGCCATGCCTATCACATAGGAAGCGGCTTCCTGGGTAGGCACCTGGCCACCCACATCGCGCACCGCTTCCTGGATGCTCTTGGTGATGGCGGCCGTGGAGTCGTAGAGCGTGCCGTCCCAATCAAAGGCAATCAGGTCAAAGCGGCGGGGAGAAACAAGAGACATGGCGGTTCCGTCGGAAATCAACAAGGCAAGGCCCTCAGGCCACGAAGCTGGCGAGTTCGGCGGGAAGCTCGGCGTGCAATTCCACGCGCTCGCCGGAAGCCGGATGGTTGAACTGTAAACGCCAGGCATGCAGGAACATGCGCTTGAGGCCATGCTTTTGCACGCGGCGGTTCAGGTCGAAATCGCCGTATTTGTCGTCGCCGACAATGCCATGGCCCTGCGATGACAGGTGCACGCGGATCTGGTGCGTGCGCCCGGTCTTGATCGTGACTTCCAGCAGGCTCATCGCGGGCAGGCCCTGCAGCGGCCGGGCGGCAATGTGGCTGCGCACCTTGACCAGCGTCACCGAGCGCATGCCGTCGGGATCCTCGGGCGTGGTCACGCGCACGCGGCGCTCGCCGTCGGGCAGCAGGTATTTGTGCAGCGGGGTGTCGATGACCTTCTTGTTGGCCGGCCAGCTGCCCTGCACCAGCGCCAGATAGGTCTTGCCGGTTTCGCGTTCGCGGAACTGGTCCTGCAGACCGGTGAGCGCCGAGCGCTTCTTGGCGACCAGCAGTATCCCCGAGGTTTCCCTGTCCAGCCGGTGCACCAGTTCCAGGAATTTGGCCGCGGGGCGCGCCTGGCGCAGCTGCTCAATCACGCCGAAACTCACGCCGCTGCCGCCATGCACGGCAACGCCCGCGGGCTTGTCTATGGCCAGCACATGGTCATCCTCGAGCAGCTGCGGAAATTCGCGCGCCGGCGCCGGATGGGCGGCTTTTTCCGCGACTTTCTCGGAGATGCGCACCGGCGGCAGGCGCACGCTGTCGCCTTCGGCCACCCGCGTATCGGCGCTGGCCCGGCCTTTGTTGATGCGCACTTCGCCGCTGCGAATGATGCGGTAGACGTGGGTTTTTGGCACACCCTTGAGGTGGCGGATCAGGAAATTGTCGAGTCGCTGGCCAGCGGAATCGGCGTCGACTGCGATGAGGCGTGCAGCAGGGGCTGGGATGCCTTGGGCTCGGTCCATCGCCGGTTTGCCCTCTATAATGTGTTTCACCTGCGCGATACTAGTGTAAGTGGTTGATTTGCATGGAGTTTAGTCCACCCAGCCATTTCCCGCTGCGCAGGCAGGTCGATGCCAGCCGGTTTCGCACACGCAGATTGCAGGCCAGATGCCTGTATTGGCCTGTGTCGCACCGGGCATTCTGACGAATTGAAACAACGGAATTTCACAGTTGGCAGCTTTCGGCGAACCTCAAGCGTTTGCAACCTGCCAACGGATCAAAGCGAGCATGTGGATCTTTTATGCATGGATGGTCTTTCTGGGACGGAGGTCTTCACCTCCGCACTCGACCGTCCGCGCTCTCAAGACTCCCGCTTCCCCCGCGCTGCCACTTTCACGCACCATGGTGAGACTGCGCGCGCATCTACTCGCTCCCATCCACGCGCCTTTGCCCCCTTTGCTGACATAACTTAATGATGGTCAGCAACACGCGGCATTCCCGGCCATTCCTTTTCGTTTCAAGACGTCAGTCCGGCATCATCGGCTCCGACAGAGCCCGTCTTTGATTGAGAGTCACAGACGTGCCGCAACGACAGCGTATGGCTGCCGATCGGCTCGTCTTATAACGAATAAAGGAAACGCATCATGAAACGGATGCTTATCAACGCTACGCAGGCCGAAGAACGCCGCCTGGCCATCGTCGACGGTCAAAAACTCCTCGACTACGAAATCGAAATCGAAGGCCGCGAACAGCGCAAGGGAAACATCTACAAGGCCGTGGTCACGCGCGTCGAGCCATCGCTTGAAGCCTGCTTTGTCGACTACGGCGAAGACCGCCACGGTTTCCTGCCTTTCAAGGAAATCTCGCGCCAGTATTTCGCCGAAGGCGTGCCGGCCAGCCAGGCCCGCATCAATGACGTGATCCGCGAAGGCCAGGAAATGCTGGTCCAGGTCGAAAAGGAAGAACGCGGCAACAAGGGCGCTGCCCTGACCACCTTTGTCTCGCTGGCCGGCCGCTATGTGGTGCTGATGCCCAACAACCCGCGCGGCGGTGGCGTCTCGCGCCGCATCGAAGGCGAAGACCGCGCCGAGCTCAAGGAAGCGATGGACCAGCTCGAATACCCCAAGGGTATGAGCATCATCGCGCGCACCGCCGGCATCGGCCGCAGCGCCCCCGAACTGCAATGGGACCTGAACTACCTGCTCAAGCTCTGGAGCGCGATCGACGGCGCCGCCAAGGGCGGCAAGGGCGCTTTCCTGATCTATCAGGAATCGAGCCTGGTGATTCGCGCCATCCGCGACTACTTCAACAACGAGATCGGTGACATCCTCATCGATACCGACGACATCTACGAGCAGGCCCAGCAGTTCATGGCGCACGTGATGCCCGAGCACACTGCCCGGGTCAAGCGCTACCGCGACGACGCTCCGCTGTTCAGCCGCTTCCAGATCGAGCACCAGATCGAATCGGCCTACTCGCGCACCGTGACCCTGCCTTCGGGCGGCGCCGTGGTGATCGACCACACCGAAGCCCTGGTCTCGGTGGACGTGAACTCGGCGCGCGCCATCAAGGGCGGCGACATCGAGGAAACCGCCACCCGCACCAACCTGGAAGCCGCCGACGAAGTCGCGCGCCAGATGCGCCTGCGCGATCTGGGCGGCCTGATCGTGATCGACTTCATCGACATGGAAGAGTCGAAGAACCGCCGCGAGGTCGAGAACCGCCTGCGCGATGCGCTGCGCCAGGACCGCGCCCGCGTGCAGTTCGGCAGCATCAGCAAGTTCGGCCTGATGGAAATGAGCCGCCAGCGGCTCAAGCCCGCGCTGTCCGAAGGCGCGCACATCAACTGCCCACGCTGCGGCGGTTCGGGCCATATCCGCGACACCGAAAGCTCGGCGCTGCAGATCCTGCGCATCATCCAGGAAGAGTCCATGAAGGACAACACGGCCGCCGTGCACTGCCAGGTGCCGGTCGAAGTGGCTTCGTTCCTGCTCAATGAAAAGCGCACCGAGATCGCCAAGATCGAACTCAAGCAGC
>JBBKVU010000296.1:0-10580 GCA_037968595.1 Comamonas sp. | reverse complement strand
GCCTTGGAACAAGCGCGGCCGCTACCGGCGCTGGCGCGGCGGCGGGCGCAGGCTCTGCGCTGTCTGGCGTAATGGCTGCGGCGCCCTATCTGGCCGCCGCCGTCGCCTTGTACGCGGTCATCAAAAGCATGGACGATTCCGGCACCCCGCATTCGGGTGCTGGTGCGGTCTACAGCAAAGCGACAGGCGTGCAGGACGGCGCGGACATTTACAACCAAGGCACCTTTGGCATGGGCCACCGCGACGAATACAGCGCGACCATGCAAGAAGGCATAAGCGGCATTGCGCAGGGGCTCGGCCAGACACTCGACGCCTTTGCGGTCTCCTTCGGCAAGACTGCGGGCTATAGCGTGGCCACGGCGTTTGCTGATGACAGTAGCAAGGATGGCTCATGGGGGTCGCTGAAGATCCTGGATGAGCTTGGCAACAAGCTTGTGGACTGGTCGGATAACCGGGCAAGCAAATGGGCGCCACGGGAGTTTGCTGACGGAAAGGAGGGCTACGAGGAGTATCTGAAGGCTGTCGCGGTGGATGTGAAGGCGGCATTTGTGGCCATGGACCTACCGGCCTGGGCTGACCAGATCCTGGCCACGGCGACCGACATCGAGACGTTGAACGCCGCGCTGCAACAGATTGCGGCTGTGAAATCTGCGTTCGAAAACGTGGGCAAGACGATGGAGGTCTTCGCGGACCTCTCTGACGACGCGCAAACACGACTGCTTGCTGCCTCTGGCGGGAGTATCGAAGCCTTCGTTAGCAATGCTGAAGCGCTCTACCAAGGCTTCTACACCGAAGGCGAGCGCGCGCTCAAGCAGCGCGAGCTGCAGATGGCGGCGCTCGCCGGCATGGGCCTATACATCGACCCTGCTGAAGGCAATGCAGCAAAAGAGTTGTTCCGCACGACTGTCCAAGAAGCCATGGGCTCGGGTCAAGTCGAGTTGGCAGCGCAGTTGCTGGCCATGTCGGGCTCATTCGCATCGACGGCGGATTACGCGCAGCAGATGCTGGATAAGGTGAAGGGGCTACCCGGCGCGTGGGACGACCTCGCCAACGCGATGGTGATGTTTGCCGGCGCCACCAGCGAGATGCAGGCGCGCCTGCTGGCAGATGCGGGCAGCATGGACGCGCTCGCCAGCGGTGCTGGCGCATTCAATCAGGGCTTTTACAGCGAGCATGAGCGCGCGCTGAGGCAGCGTGATGTGCAGATGCAGTCTCTGGCCGATATGGGGCTGTACATCGACCCGGCCGAAGGCGAGAAGGCGAAAGAGCTATACCGTAAAACGGTCGAGGAGGCGATGTCCTCGGGGCAGGCCGAGTTGGCGGTAAAGCTGCTGGCGATGGCTGGTGAATTTGCGTCATCTGCCGACTACGCGAAACAGTTTTTCGATGACCTGGCGCAATCGGCGGTGCAGTCCCTGTCCGGCGCCTGGTCGAGCTTCGGCACCATGGCGGGCCTGGCTGCGCAGTACACCGGCAACACGGCAGGCCTGTCACAGCAGCTCGGAGTGGCGCAAGGCAGCTATGCCAAAGCCACGACGACCGACGGCCGCGTCGGCGCGCTGCAGCAGATCATCAACCTTGAGCAGGGGCTCTGGAATGGCCAGCAGGCAGCGCGTCAGGCAGAAGCGGCCGCGGCAACGGCGCGGGCCAATGCGGCGCGCGAGCAGGTCAATGCGGCAAAGCAGCTGCTGAGCGCGGCGCAGGGCCTGGGCAACTACGCAAAGTCTCTGATCACCAGCGAAGCATCTGGGCTTAGCAATACGGAGCGACTGGCCGCTCTGCAGGGCCAGCGAAGTGAATTGCTGGCGAAGGCAAATGCCGGCGACACAGGTGCGATGCAGGAGCTGCAAAGCATCACGAGCAGCTATCTGGCTTTGGAACAGCAGATGGCTGTCAGCCAGGCGAACTACTCGGTGGTGTCGGGCCGCATCGCGGCAGAGCTGGCTGCCACCGCAGCAATTCAGGAGGCGTCGGCAGCCAGCCGCGTCAGCCAGGCAGAGCGTCAGATCGCTGCGGCAGAAGCCGTGGCATCCAGCGCCGCAGAGCAGTTCAAGGTCAGCGCGGCGACGCAAAAGCTGATCGACGAGTTGCTGGTTGAGTCGGCTGCGGCGTTTGAGACCGAAGCGGGCTTGACGCAAACGCTGATCGACCAAGGCGCGATGACCGCTTCGGCGCTGCAGAGCCTGCCGGCTGAGCTTTCGGGCGCAATCGGCGCATCGCTGATTCCGGCAATTGCAGGCCTGGCCAGCGCGGTAGCGGCCGCGACTCGCATGGATGGCTCTCATGCCGACGGCTTGAGCCGCGTGCCCTTCGACGGCTACAGGGCAATCCTGCACGAGGGCGAGGAGGTCGTGCCGGCGGATGAGGTGGCCCGGCGCCGATCCACAGCGTGGACAGCGATCCGGGCACCAGCTCCGCAGTTCATACCTACGGACTTCTACGGCTCTAACACTCCTGCGGACGACTCGGGCCGCTTGGCTCCCACGCTGGAGACGCTTGCAAAGCAATTTGAGCGGCTTCAAACGCAGATGAAGCGCACGGCCGACAGCACAGAAAGCCTGTTGTCTCTCACGCAAAACGTCAGTGGCGGCGGGGAAGCACAAGCGTCACTGCTCACGAATGTCAATGAACTCGCGCAGGCAATCGCTGTCGCTATTTTGGAGTCGCAACAAGCATGAGCAATGTTCAAGACGTCCATGCCGTCGTGCTAATTCCTCTCGACGTCCCTGCCTCGGCGATCAAGGCAGGAACGTCCATCCCAGTGGTGGACGCGACAAGAGGCGAAACAGCCTGGGCTGCAGGAACGACATTTGCTGCGGGCAGAACCGACGTCAACTTTGAGGGGTCGCTATACACAGCCGTTGCAGCAAGCACGGGGGCGAAGCCAGGCACGAATCCCTACAAATGGCGCCGCACTGGCCCCAGCAATTTCATGGCCGCGTTTGATGACCGGTTAGATACAAAAGCCCAATCCACGGGCGAACTGAAATTTGTACTGCAACTGCCATTTTTCACTGGGCTTGCGCTGTGGGGCCTGGTAGGTGAAAAGCTGGATATCAAGATTTTTGACAAATCTGGTGCACAGCCTGTCCTGGTGCAGCACGAGTCTGGCGACCTCTACGAACAAGCACTTGGACTTTACGAGCTGCTGTTCATGCCATTGCGCCAGCGCACTAAGCACTACGTGCGCAACTTGCCGCTGTACCCCGACGCGGAAGTCCATATCACGATCACAGCGGCTGGCAATGGCCCGGCCGCTGTGGGCCTTATTTCTATTGGGCACTGGAACACTTTGCTGGGTACAGCAGGAGCCGGGGGGGTGGAGTGGGGAGCGACAGCAGCTGTCAAGACTTACAGCGCACGCACACCAAATTCTGATGGGACGGTTGAGCGCGTAAGGCGTGGTAGCGCCACCAATTTGTCATGCACTGTAGAAATTGCCCTCGACGAGGCCAACCGGGCAATGGACCTACTGCACCAGGTGCAGGGCAAGCCAGTGGCATTCATTGCCGTTGGCCTGCCCCTATTCGACTTCCTGAACGGATTTGGTGATTTGTCAGGAGAGATATCAGCAGAGAACGCGGTGAAAGCAAAGTTGAAAGTCAATATGGAAGGGGTGGTTCAATGACCCAAGCGCTCGAAAATATTTCAGTTGTCGAAGTCCCAGCCCTAGTTGAGCCTGAGCGGTTTCCTACAACGGCAGATCGCGAGATTGGTGAGTACAACCAACAATCTAAACGCTGGGCGGACAAGCAGGTTTTGGTTGCAGACAACCAACATGAGATCGCGATGGCAGGCCATGCGAATGCTACCGCCACACGCGATCTGGCCTTGGTCGCGACCGGTGCTGCGTCAGATAGTGCCGAGAGTGCGAAGCAAGCAGGCGATGAAGCGAACCGCAGCCGCGACCAGGCTGATCGTTCCGAGGCGGCAAAGCAGGCTGCATTGGTGGCCGCTGCCGCTGCCGGAGCTGAAGCGGGGTTCCCGTCGATGGCGGGCAAGGCTGGGCGTGCGCTGGTTGTCAACGCTTCAGAAAATGGGGCCGAGTGGAAGGCAGTCGGCTTTGAAGTTGGCGGCGTCTATGTGGGCGCGAAGAAACCCACGCTTGGCACTTGGCTGGACACCGACGCCGTCTATTTGCAGGCGAGCTATCCAGAGCTATTCGCAGCGCTCGGCCTGGTTGCAAGTCTCCCCGTATGGACGTCTCGATTTACACATGGCGGAACTTCATGGGCTTTTGCCAACAACGGCAGCAGGGCAGTGCTCTCTTGCTCTACTTCGCCCTATGTGTGGCACACGACAGATGGTATTTCGTGGACATCTATAACTGGCCCTGGCGCGGCATCAATTGCATCCTCATCCGTGAATGGGTCGTTCGTAGGTGTAGGAGTGAATCTTCGCTCATATAGCCCAGATGGTGTTTCGTGGGCGAACCAGTCCACGGGCTCGGTGACATATAAGGCTTTATCTTTTGGGAACGAGCGGTATATAACATTCAGCCAACTCGGGGCGTCTATCTACAGCCCGACCGGGGAAAGCTGGACCAATGGCCCTGCGATCACTGCGCTAGGGGCTGTAGTCAGCATGGTGTTTGCTGACACGCAGCATGTGGCTGTTGGAGCAAACATCTGCTTCACCACAGTTAATGGCGAGGCCTTTGTATCCCGGACCATACCAGCCGGCGCGTACACAAAAGTTGCTCATGGCAACGGCATAACGCTGGCCCTCGGTGCATCGGCGTGCGCCATCAGCTACGACTCGGGATCATCCTGGCGCCCCGGCATAGCGCCTGTGGCGACGGCAGTCTCAGCGCTTATTTTCTTTGCCGGCGTGTTTTATGCGGCAACCACAGGCGGGTTGTTCATGACGACTGACGGGCTTTTTTGGATACGCCTGCCGCTGGCTGATGGGGCTGCCGTCGGGGTTCTGGGGGCGTTTAAGGGACTGCTCTTGTGGGGTGGTACTTCTGTGTACACAGCGCCGCTGTATGGCTACAACACCGCGACTCAGTTTCTGACCCCGACCTGGCAGCGCGGGCCAGGCGTCAACTCGTGGATCAAGGCAGGAGATTGAGCATGGAAGCGCACATCATTGATTCGCGCGGGGTCTACCTGCGCACTGAGAGTGTCGACCCTATGGGGCCGCAGCCTGCCGGAGCAGCTTATGACGATGTGCCGGAGCCGCAAGAGGGATACACCCGCATGTGGCTGCCAGGGGGGTGGCAGCAGGTGCTGAATGCGGATGTGCCACCGCTGGCCGAGCCGCCCGGCCCTGGCCCTGAACCGGTGCCGCAAGAAGTCACGATGGCTCAATGTCGCCTTGCGCTGTACGACCTGCACCAGGTCAAGACCGACGGTCAGTTCTACGCGCTGACCGACTTGCTGCCGGAGGACAAGCGAGAGCGAGCGCTGCTGCAGCTTCGGACGCGACCAACCGTTCGGTACGACAACGAGCTGGTGATTGCGTTCTGCGCTGCCATGGACTGGGACCGGGATGCTCTTTTCAAGTACGGAGCGCTGCAATGAATTGCCAGCTTCACACTACGCCCCCCGCTTTGCCGGGCTCAGTAACGTGATCTGGACTTTCATCCTCGTAACTCCGTTGCTGATGCAAATCCCCAATCGAGGGGCCATCGCTGAGTCTGTTCATCTCGCCAGCCGTGATGAGTGCATCTGCTACGGCGAGGGGCGCATGAGCAACACGCCCACGCCGCACACCGCACTGTGCGTTAACCGCGTCAGCGGAGAAATCGTTGATCTGAAGCGGCCTGTCGCTGGGAAGCAGCTTCCCGATAGGCGGTAAAAAAGACGGGCGACCTGGCCAGGTGCGCTAACACCTGACCAAGCCCCCAACCTGCAGATTAGGCCTGCAAGCCAGGCGAAGACCCGCCGCTCTCGAGAGCCCGGCAAGTCTATCGCCTTTCAACCCTTGAAACAGGCTTGCAATGAATGAAATTAGATGCGGCAACTGCCGTAGGAAACTGGCTGAGGGCGAATACACCCGCCTGGCCATCAAGTGCCCTCGATGCGGGGCATTCAATCAGCTGAGCGCCCAGAGCGCCCCACAAGAGCCCCACCGAGGGCCTGAAGCTGAGATAAATGACAAACCCCATCATTCCTTGGATCGGCGGCAAACGGCGCCTGGTCGACATGCTGCTCAAGCGCTTTCCAGCCCATGACTGCTATGTTGAGGTATTCGCAGGCGGCGCCGCCCTCTACTTCGCCCGGTACCCGGCAGACGTGGAGGTCTTAAACGACGTGAACGGCGACCTGGTCAACCTCTATCGGGTCGTGACCCATCACCTCGAAGAGTTCGTGCGGCAGTTCAAATGGGCGCTCACAAGCCGCCAAGTGTTTAAGTGGCTGCAGGAAACCAGACCCGAGACGCTGACCGACGTGCAGCGCGCGGCTCGGTTCTTCTATCTCCAGCAACAGAGCTTCGGCGGCAAGGTTGCTGGCCAGACCTTCGGCACCGCGACCACGGCGCCGGCGATCAATCTGCTGCGCATCGAAGAAAATTTGTCGGCCGCGCACCTGCGCCTGGCGAGCGGCACATATATAGAGCAGCTCGACTGGACAGCTTGCATGGACCGCTACGACCGAGCCCATACGCTCTTCTACATGGACCCGCCCTACTGGGAGACGGAAGGCTACGGCGTGCCATTCCCATGGGAGCACAGTACGAGTTGATGGCCAAGAAACTCAAAACCATCAAGGGGAAGGCCGTAATCAGCATCAATGACCACCCTGCCATACGGGAGTGCTTCAAGGACTTTGAGATGGAGTCGCTCAAGCTGGACTACACGGTGGGCGGTGGTGCCCACCGTGTCGAACGCGGCGAGCTGGTCATTTACAGTTGGAACCGGAGCGCAGAGCCTGCGGGGCTGTTCTAAAACTCTAGATCAGTCGCGTCGGAATTGATCGGCGTAGCTGTGCCACAGCACATGAAAGTTGTCCCAGTCCGTCGCATAGCTCGCCGTTCGAAGCTTCAACGTCGATGAGATTTTGATTGGCGTGTCGACCATGAGAACTGAACTAGCCAAAGACCAGTAGTCCAAGAGCTTCTGGTCTGACGGCCGACTCGGCAACGGATATCTGCCTGCCCAAGTAATAGAGGCAGAGTAAAACTCCAGCAGTCTTCTTTCATCTGGAGTGAGGGGGGTTGCAAGTAATTCAGCTAGGTCGATCAAAGTGTGTGAGCTGTCACTTGGATCCCATCTACCATCGCTTGCAAGCAAGGCCTTCATCACTGTTTCTAGGGCGAGCCCACAGAGCATGTGATACACAGGGAGGCAGACACTCATGCTGAAGCCTCTGCCGAGGTTCAAGGCCTCGGCGGCGTTGTTGGATGGGCTCATGCTCAACCACAGCGCCCCTGCAGAGGCGTGCAGGTCGGATGAGCGGTTAAACCAATGGTTAGGATGACTGCGCTCCTGCACATGTCGCTCCCATTGTTTGTTGACGTCATCTTTCTGCGTTCGCTTGCTCAATTGCATACCCCTCCGGTCTATGACGTCTCATTGTGCGAGAAGAATGAAATTCCCTTGCAACCGATGAAACATCTCGGAGTTCGACTTATCGCACGATAGCGGCCCTACTTATCGCGACGCGCTTCAACTGACGGCCGGCGACGTGATTGCCGCGGTGCGCGAGCAGAACGTGCAGGTGGCTGCCGGCTCCGTGGGTCAGGCGCCCCATTCCAGCGCCGCCTTCCAGGTGACGGTGAATACGCTGGGACGGCTGACCGACGAGGCGCAATTCGGCGACATCATCATCCGCACCGGCAGCGACGGCCAGGTGACGCGCCTGCGCGATGTCGCCCGCATCGAGATGGGGGCCGATGCCTACGCGCTGCGCAGCCTGCTGGACGGCGAGCCCGCGGTGGCGCTGCAGATCATCCAGAGTCCGGGCGCCAACGCGCTGGACGTCTCGCAGGCGGTGCGCGACACCATGCAGCGACTGGAAGTGAACTTCCCCGCGGGGCTGAGCTCGCGCATCGCCTACGACCCGACGGTCTTCGTGCGCGCATCGCTGGAATCGGTGGTCACCACGCTGCTGGAGGCCATCGTGCTGGTGGTGATCGTGGTGGTGCTGTTCCTGCGCAACTGGCGCGCCTCGCTGATTCCGCTGATGGCGGTGCCGGTGTCGCTGATAGGCACCTTTGCCGTCATGCACCTGATGGGCTTCTCGCTCAACACCTTGTCGCTGTTTGGCCTGGTGCTTTCCATAGGCATCGTCGTCGACGACGCGATTGTCGTGGTCGAGAACGTCGAGCGCCACATAGAGAACGGCGAGGAGCCCGCGCAGGCCGCCAGGCTTGCCATGGATGAGGTCACGGGGCCCATCATCGCCATCACCTCGGTGCTGGCCGCGGTGTTCATACCGACCGCCTTTCTCAGCGGCCTGCAAGGTGAGTTCTATCGGCAGTTTGCGCTCACCATCGCCATCTCGACGATTCTGTCGGCAGTCAACTCGCTGACGCTGAGCCCGGCGCTGGCGCGCCTCCTGCTGCGCCCGCGCCAGCACGCCGTCGTGCATGACCCGCGCAGCCTGCGCGGTCGCGCCGACCGCTGGCTGCAGACGCTGAGCCGGCCATTCCAGCGCACCCCCGACGCCTATGGCGGCGCGGTGCGCAAGGTGGTGCGCATCAGCGGCCTGGCGCTGCTGGTCTACGTCGGGCTGCTGGCGCTGACCTTCCTGGGCTTCAAGGCGGTGCCGCCAGGCTTCGTTCCCATGCAGGACAAGTATTTCCTGGTGGCAATTGCCCAGCTGCCCAACTCCAGATCGCTGGACCGCACCGAAGACGTGGTCAAGCAGATGTCGAAGATGGCGCTGGACGAGCCCGGCGTGGAAAGCGTCGTTGCTTTTCCGGGCCTGTCGATCAACGGCATGGTCAACGTGCCCAATGCCGCGGTGGTGTTCATCATGCTCGACCCGTTCAAGGACCGCACCACGTCCGATCTGGGCGCGAACGCGATCACCGGCCGGCTGCAGGCGAAATTCTCCAGCATTCCCGACGGCTTCCTGGGCGTGTTCCCGCCGCCGCCGGTGCCCGGACTGGGCGCCACCGGAGGCTTCAAGATGCTGGTCGAGGACCGCGGCGGCGCCGGGCTGGACGCCCTGGTGCGGCATACCCAGATCCTGATGACCAAGGCCACCGAGTCCGGACAGGTCGCGGGGCTCATGACCAGCTTCGATGTCAATGCACCGCAGCTGGACGTGGCCATCGATCGCACCCAGGTCAAGAGCCAGGGTGTGCGTCTGGCGGATGTGTTCGAGTCGCTCCAGGTCTATCTGGGCTCGCTCTATGTGAACGACTTCAACCGCTTTGGCCGCACCTACAAGGTGACGGCCCAAGGCGATGCCGAGCACCGCATGCAGGCCGAGGCCATTGGCCGCCTGCAGGTGCGCAACGCCGCCGGCGACATGCTGCCGCTGTCCTCGTTTGTCACCGTCACGCCCAGCTCGGGTCCGGACCGCGTGATCCACTACAACGGCTACCCCGCAGCCGACCTCTCGGGCGGCGCCATGGCAGGCATCAGCTCGGGGCAGGCGGTGGCGGTGATGGAGCGTCTGGCCAAGGAAGTACTGCCCGAAGGCATGGCCTTTGAATGGACCGATCTGACCTTCCAGCAAAAGCTGGCCGGAGACTCGGCGCTGTTCATTTTCCCGCTGTGCGTGCTGCTGGCCTACCTCATCCTGGCGGCGCAATACAACAGCTGGCTGCTGCCGCTGTCGGTGCTGCTGATCGTTCCCATGTGTCTGCTCAGCGCCATCCTGGGCGTCTGGCTGGTGGGCGGCGACAACAACGTCTTCGTGCAGATCGGGCTCATCGTGCTGGTCGGCCTGGCCGCCAAGAACGCGATTCTGATTGTCGAATTCGCGCGCAGCCGCGAAGCCGAGGGCGCGAGCGCGGTGGAGGCGGTGGTGGAGGCTTGCCGTCTGCGGCTGCGGCCCATCGTCATGACCTCGCGGGCCTTCATTGCCGGAGTCGTGCCGCTGGTGCTGGCCAGCGGCGCGGGCGCGGAGATGCGCCATGCCATGGGCATTGCGGTGTTCGCCGGCATGCTGGGCGTGACGCTGTTCGGCTTGTTCCTGACGCCGGTTTTTTATGTGGTGATGCGCGGCCTGTCGGCGCGCTTCGAGCGGCCCCGGGCAAGCACCCGGCCGCGCCTGGAGGAAAGCAAGTCATGAGAAATTCCTATAAAGCCGTTTTCCTGCCCCTGAGCGCGCTGCTGCTGGCAGGGTGCGCAGTGGGCCCGGACTATGTGCCGCCCGCGCTGCCGGCGCTGCACGCATCGCAGTTCCCTGCCAGCTTCGAAGACGCCTCCACCGGGCTGAGTGCGGGCGCGGTCGAGCTGGCCTGGTGGCGCGGCTTTGACGATCCCGCGCTGACCGGCCTGGTCCAGCGCGCGTTGGCGGCAAACCATGACATCGGCATTGCGGCGGCGCGGCTGGCGCAGGCCAGCGCCCTGCTGAGGGAAAACCGCCAGGGATTCCTGCCCAGCGGTGGTTTCGCGCTGGACTACGACAACCGCCGCCGCAATGCCGATGTCATGGTTTGCCGCCAACGCGCGCTGG
>JBBKVU010000295.1:0-3526 GCA_037968595.1 Comamonas sp. | reverse complement strand
CGCTCAGTCCGCGCCGGCGCCGGGCGCGGCAGCGCGACTCGAAGCCAATCACTTCGGGGCGGCAGACATGGCTTTGCAGCCATTCGGAAAACCGCTTGAGCACGGGATAGTGCCTGCGGTCCGGCCGGTAGTAGAGAAAAAAGCGCGGCGACTTCTCCAGCGGCAGCTGCTTGAGCAGGTCGACGCCGAACGGCGCGACCAGGCTGCCGGCCTGGATATGCGCCAGCGCATCGAGATAGGAAATGTGGCCTATGCCCAGGCCGGCAAGTATCGCTTCGAGCATGGCGTCATGGGTGTGCAGCTGCAGCACCGGCTGGTGGTTGGTCTGGTGCAGGCCCAGCAGCTCCAGCGTGTCCTGCCACAGCGTGTTGTCCGCCAGGGGCAGCACCAGCGAATGCCGCAGCAGGTCCTCGGGCACGTGCACCGGCAGGCGCGCCAGCAATGACGGCGCCGCAACCAGCACCTTGAGATCCTCGACCAGCGGCGTTTCCGAAAGCAGGGGCACGCCGCCATAGCCCCAATGGATGGCCGCGTCTATGCCCTGCTGCTGCAGGTCGGGCAGCTCCACGCCCACCAGCATGCGCACGTCGATGTCGGGGAACTCCGCCTGGAAGTTGCCCAGGTTGCGGATCAGGTACTGGGTCGCGAAGTACGGGCTGACATGCAGCACCAGCGTGCGGCGCGCGTCCTTGCTGGAGACCGCGAGCACTCCCTTGGCCAGCGAATCGAAGCCCTGCTTCACGGGCTCGTACAGCAGGTGCGCGGCTGGCGTCGGCGTGAGGCTGCGGATGTTGCGCTCGAACAGCTCCTGGCCCAGCGAGGACTCGAGCAGCTTGAGTTGCTGGCTCACGGCCTGCGGCGTGAGGCACAGCTCGTCGGCCGCCTGGCGTATCGATCCGCGGCGGTAGATCGCCTCGAAGACGCGCAAGGTGTTGAGGGGAGGAAGTCGGTGGCGCATGGAAGGGGTTGAAGGCTGCACAGGCTGGCAACGCAAGAAGTATGCCGCAGGCCCGGCCACGCCAGCCGCGCCGCGCATGCTCGTAAACCAGCGCTTGCCCTGGGCCGCGAACGCAAACCTGCGCTTGCCCTAGCCCATGTTTTTTATTGGTTGTCAGCGTTTTGCAACTCACCAAGAATAAAGCCCGATACCAATGCAATTTGATTCGCAGAGAAAACAGGATTCAAGTCCGCCATTGAAGGCGCACTTTTTACCAAGGTGGAGACAATGCAAAAAGTGAATTTTACCGCGATGAAAGACGGTACCCCCGCGGAGTTCAAGTTACTCAGCGACTTGGACGAGGAATACAGCAAGACCTTGCCCGCACGCATATTGAAAATGCTGAAATTCCTGGCTGATGACGACGGCGGCTACCAGATCTCCCGGCTGGACCATGTGCTGCAGACCGCGACCCGCGCCTACCGTTCGGGTGCATCGGACGAATGGATTGTGGCGGCGCTGCTGCACGACATGGGCGATGTGATTGCGCCCGACAACCACTCGGTGGTGGCCGCTGAAATCCTCAAGCCCTTTGTGTCGGAGGAAGTCTTCTGGGTGGTGCGCCACCACGGCGTTTTCCAGGGCGTCTATTACTGGCAGCATATTGGCCGCGACCCGAATGCGCGTGAAGCATTTCGCGGACACCCCTATTTTGATTCAGCGGCAAGATTCTGCGAGGAATGGGATCAGAACTCATTTGATCCGGATTATGAAACCCTGCCGCTTGAATTCTTTGTTCCTTATGTGAACAAGATATTCCTGTCCCAGCCCACGGTCTAGCCAATATTTCAGGACAGATAATTCATGCACTCTCCCACGCCCGGCAAGAATATCCGATGGGCCACCGACATCGGCGGCACCTTCACCGACATCGTCATCAGCATCGATGGTGAAATGCACGCCCGCAAGGTGCTGACCACGCCCGCCCAGCCCGAGCGCGCGGTGATCGACGGCAGCCTGCAGATGATGAGCGACATGGGCATAGCGCCCGAAATGGTCGACATCTTCGTGCACGGCACGACGCTGGCGACCAACGCCATTCTGGAGCGCCGCGGCGCACGCTGTGCGCTGATAGGCACCGAAGGCTTTCGCGACATCCTGGCCATCGGCGACGAAGGCCGTTTCGACCAGTACGACATCTTCATCGAGAAAGTCGCGCCGCTGATCGCGCCCGAGCTGTGCTTCACGCTGCCCGAGCGCATGAGCGCCGCCGGCGAGGTGCTGCTGCCGCTGGACGAAGCCGCGGTGCTGGCGCTGATGGAGCGCATCGATGCGCTGGGAATCCGCAGCGTCGCGATCTGCTTCATCCACGGCTACGCCAACGCCGCGCACGAACGCCGCGTCGCGCAGATCCTGGCCGAGCACCATCCCGACTGGTTCATTTCTCTGTCGTCCGAAGTCTGTCCCGAAGTGCGCGAATACGAGCGCTGCTCGACCACGGCCGCCAACGCCTACGTCAAGCCCATCATGGCCGGCTACCTGCAGCGGCTCGAACAGGAGCTGGCCGACAAGGGCTTTCGCTGCCCCACCTACCTGATGACCTCGGGCGGCGGGCTGACGACGCTGCGCTCGGCCATGGAGTTCCCCATACGCCTGGTGGAAAGCGGACCGGCCGGCGGCGCCATTCTCGCCGCCCATGTGGCGCGGCTGTGCGAGCGCCAGAACGTGCTGGCCTTCGACATGGGCGGCACCACGGCCAAGGTCTCGTTCATCGACGACTTCGAACCCCATACCTCGCGCAGCTTCGAAGTCGATCGCGCCTCGGGCTTTCGCAAGGGCAGCGGCCTGCCGCTGCGCATTCCCGTGATCGACATGGTGGAGATCAGCGCCGGCGGCGGCTCGCTGTGCGACATCGGCATGTTCGACAACATCACCGTCGGCCCCGAAAGCGCGAGTTCCGTGCCGGGCCCGGCCTGCTATCCCAACGGAGGACTGCGCCCCACGGTCACCGACTCCAACCTGGTGCTGGGCCGGCTCGACGCGCACAACTTCGCGGGCGGAACGATTGCGCTCGACAGCGCGGCAGCCTCGGCGGCCATTGCGCGCACGCTGGGCGAACGCCTTGCCTGCCCGGCGCACATCGCGGCGCTGGGCGTGTCGCAGCGTGTCGAGGAGAACATGGCGAACGCGGCGCGCGTGCATGCCAGCGAATGCGGCAAGGACCTGGCGAAATTCTCCATGGTGGCGTTTGGCGGCGCCGCGCCGGTGCACGCGGTGGCCGTGGCGCGCAAGCTGGGCATACGCCAGATCATCCTGCCGCCCAACGCGGGCGTGGGCTCGGCCGTGGGTTTTCTGCTGGCGCCGATGAAATACGAACTCGTGCGCAGCCACCGCATGCCGGTCGCGGGCTTCGACCATGCACGCGCCCAGGCGCTGCTGCAGGCCATGGAAAACGAAGGTCGGGCCGTGGTCTCGGCCGGCCAGCAGGGACAGCATGCCGAGCACCGCGTCGTGCGCCGCGCCTACATGCGCTACATGGGTCAGGGCCACGAAGTGCTGGTCGAGCTGCCGACGGCGGCGCTCGACAGC
>JBBKVU010000294.1:0-6627 GCA_037968595.1 Comamonas sp. | reverse complement strand
CGCGCCAGTCGGTGGCCGCGCTGCAGCGCGCCAAGGCGGCGGCAGCCGCGCCCTGGACCCTGGTCTGGACGGCGCTGGAGCGCATCGATGCCGATGCACTGGCGCCGTTCGAGCGCCTGATCAACGAGTGGGCGCAGACGCCGGGGAAAATCGTTTTTCTCGATGCCGAAGTGCTGGCCCAGCGCCTGCAGGCCTTGACCGTATGTGGCGATCGTGAAGCACCCGAAGACGGCTGGCGGCTGCGCATGGCGGCGCTGCGCCTGATGGACCAGCCCGACAGCTTCGAGCTGGTCGCGCTTGACTATTGCGTGACCTACGAGGTTTCGCCACCGTCATGGACGCAGTCACGCAGCAGCTATCTGAACGCGCTCGAGGAATTGCCCGATGCCACGGTGCCTGTCGTGGAGCTGCCCGTGAGCGGTGGATTGGTCGGCTGCATTGAAAGCGATGCCACGCCCTGGTTGCTGGCGCTGGAAAGCCGGGCGCGGCCCGATCGCCCGCTGGTGGTCGATTGCTCCGAGCTGATACGCCTGGACTTCGCGGCCGCGGGCTCGGTGCTCAACTGGTCGGCCCGGATGCAGGCCCAGGGAATCGACCTGCACTTCGAACGCCTGCACCAGCTGATGGCGGCGTTCTTCGGCATGATCGGCATCAGCGACCACGCCCAGCTGCATACGCGCACCGATTGAGCGCGGCACCGCCCGGGCGGGCTTGCAATCCGCGCATCCACCCCCAACTGGCAACGCTATGGAACAGTATCACGGCACCACCATCATCAGCGTCCGTCGCCAGACGGCGGACGGCATTCAGGTCGCCATCGGCGGCGACGGCCAGGTCACCCTGGGTCATATCGTGGTCAAGGGCACGGCGCGCAAGGTGCGCCGCCTCTATCACGGCACGGTGCTTGCCGGCTTTGCCGGCGCCACGGCCGATGCCTTCACGCTGTTCGAGCGTTTCGAGGCCAAGCTCGAGAAGCACCAGGGCAACCTGACGCGCGCGGCCATCGAACTCACCAAGGACTGGCGCACCGACCGCGTGCTGCGCCGCCTCGAGGCGATGCTGGCCGTGGCCGACAAGAGCGCCTCGCTGATCATCACCGGCAACGGCGATGTGCTCGAGCCCGAACAGGGCATCGTGGCCATCGGATCGGGCGGTGCCTATGCGCACTCTGCCGCCAAGGCGCTGCTGACCAACACCGATCTGGGCGCGGCCGAGATCGTCAAGAAGTCGCTGGAAATCGCGGGCGAGCTGTGCATCTACACCAACATGCACCACACCATCGAAACCCTCTGAGCGCCGCTGCAGGCCCCGTTATCCCTTGTTGCCGGCTTGCAGCGTTGCAGGCCGATTGGACTGAAAACACATGTCGTCAATGACCCCCCAGGAAATCGTTTCCGAACTCGACAACCACATCGTCGGCCAGCAGGGCGCCAAGCGCGCCGTGGCGATTGCGCTGCGCAACCGCTGGCGCCGCCAGCAGGTGGAGGGCAGCCTGCGCCAGGAAATCACGCCCAAGAACATTCTGATGATAGGCCCGACCGGTGTCGGCAAGACCGAGATCGCGCGCCGCCTGGCACGCCTGGCCGATGCGCCGTTCATCAAGGTCGAGGCGACGAAGTTCACCGAAGTCGGCTATGTCGGCAAGGACGTGGACGCCATCATCCGCGACCTGGCCGAGATTGCCGTCAAGCAGACGCGCGAATGGGAAATCCGCAAGCTGCGCGCGCGCGCCGAGGACGCGGCCGAAGACCGCATCCTCGACGTGCTGCTGCCCCAGGCCCGCAGCAACGATGCGCCCGTCGACAACACGGCGCGCCAGGTGTTTCGCAAGAAACTGCGCGAAGGCCAGCTCGATGACAAGGAAATCGAGATCGACCTGGCGGATTCCCGCCCGCAGCTCGAGATCATGGGCCCCCAGGGCATGGAGGAGATGGCCGAGCAACTGCGCGGCATGTTCAGCCAGATGGGTCAGGAGCGCCGCCACACGCGCAAGATCAAGATCGGCGAGGCGCTCAAGCTGCTGACCGACGAAGAGGCCGGCAAGATGGTCAACGAGGAAGACATCAAGACCCGCGCCATCGCCAACGCCGAGCAAAATGGCATTGTCTTCATCGACGAGATCGACAAGGTCGCGACGCGCCAGGAAACCGGCGGCTCGGATGTGTCGCGCCAGGGCGTGCAGCGCGATCTGCTGCCCCTGGTCGAGGGCACGACGGTGTCCACCAAGTACGGCATGGTCAAGACCGACCACATCCTGTTCATTGCTTCGGGTGCGTTCCATCTGTCCAAGCCCAGCGACCTGATCCCCGAACTGCAGGGGCGCTTCCCCATCCGCGTCGAGCTCGAGTCGCTGTCGGTGCAGGATTTCGAGGCCATACTGACGCAGACCCATGCGTCGCTGGTCAAGCAGTACCAGGCGCTGCTGGCCACCGAAGGCGTGACACTGGAGTTCACGCCCGACGGCATCACGCGGCTGGCGCATACCGCCTTCCACGTCAACGAAAGCACCGAGAACATCGGTGCGCGCCGGCTGTCTACCGTCATGGAAAGACTGCTTGACGAGATCAGCTTCGACGCAGCCAAGCTGGCCGGCCAGACCATCACCATCGATGCGGCCTATGTCGATGCGCGCCTGCAGACGCTGAGCCAGGACGAAGATCTCTCTCGTTTCATTTTGTGACGTTTGTTGGGCGAAAAGCGCACTGGCGTTAACGCTTGTATACGCCTGACCGCACTTCGTGTGTGCATGTGCATGCCCGGAGCGGTTGAGGTTTCACATGCAGTGAATTGAGTAAGTGCTTATGGGGCAAGGAGTTTTTGCCTAAAAGCCCCTTTGGATTGCGTTCTAAGTCCTTGATTTCATTGCAAATAATTGTCACACCCCCTGTGGCCTCTCCGTGATTTGCTGCTACAGTGGAAAAAAGTGCAATTAAGTGGTGAAACTTGCCATTCCCGGCGGTTTTAGGCGGTGAACGGCAACAGCCAGTCCAAGGGCAATTCATGTTTCAAGGGGCCTCTTCGCTCAGTCTCGATGCGAAGGGTCGGCTTTCCGTGCCGACCCGGCATCGTGACGCCTTGAACGAGATGGCCGAAGGACAGGTCACGATCACCAAGCATCCCCATGGCTGTCTGATGCTGTTTCCCCGGCCGCAATGGCTGCTGTTTCGCGACCGCATCGCCCAGCTGCCGATGTCCGCGCAATGGTGGAAGCGGATTTTCCTGGGCAACGCCATGGACGTCGACATGGACGGGACCGGCCGCGTGCTGATCTCGCCCGAACTGCGCCAGGCCGTGGGCCTGACGCGGGACGCCGTGCTGTTGGGAATGGGCAACCACTTCGAGCTTTGGGACAAAGCCACTTATGACGCCCAGGAGGCACAGGCCATGCAGGCCCAGATGCCCGACGTTTTCCAGGATTTTGCTTTCTAAAAAAGGGCGTGCGATTGAACCAGCCCCTC
Source organism: Comamonas sp. (assembly GCA_037968595.1). Classification (GTDB taxonomy): domain Bacteria; phylum Pseudomonadota; class Gammaproteobacteria; order Burkholderiales; family Burkholderiaceae_C; genus Comamonas. The sequence goes on along the minus strand of JBBKVU010000294.1, from coordinate 3,169 downwards.
CAACACATTACGGTACTGCTCGACGAAGCGGTGGATGCCCTGCTGGGTGCAGCAGGCGAATCACCCGCGGGCGAGTGGGTCGACGGCACCTTCGGACGAGGGGGCCATTCCCGGCTCATCCTCGAGCGATTGGGGCCCGAAGGCCGGCTCAGGGCCTTCGACAAGGACCCCGAGGCCATCCAGGAAGCTGCGCGCATCACCGATGCGCGTTTTTCCATTCAACACGAGGGCTTCAGCCATCTGGCTGATCTGCCCACCGCCAGCGTGCAAGGTGTGCTGATGGATCTGGGCGTGAGTTCGCCCCAGATCGACACGCCCGAGCGCGGCTTCAGCTTCCGCTTCGACGCGCCGCTCGACATGCGCATGGACACCACGCGTGGCCAGAGCGTCGCCGAATGGCTCGCGGATGCGGAAATGCAGCAGATTGCGGAGGTGATACGTGACTATGGCGAAGAACGGTTTGCTGGGCCTATTGCAAAGGCGATTGTTGCGCGGCGCGAGGAAAAAGGCCCTATCGCAACCACCGGTGAGCTTACCGAGCTCGTGGCTGGCGCCGTCCGCACGCGTGAGGCGGGCCAGAACCCCGCCACCCGCACATTTCAGGCTCTTCGGATTTTCATCAATGCCGAACTGCAGGAACTTGAGCAAGCGCTAGAAGCCAGCCTGCGCGTGCTCGCGCCCGGCGGCCGTCTGGTGGTGATCAGCTTCCATTCGCTCGAGGACCGCATCGTCAAGCAGTTCATCGCCAAGCATTCCAAGGAAGTCTTCGATCGGCGCGCGCCGTTCGCTCCCCCCACGCCCATGCGCCTGGTCGGGCTCGAGCGCATCAAGCCCAGTGCCGCCGAAGTGGCTGCCAATCCGCGCTCGCGCTCGGCCGTGATGCGCGTTGCCCAGCGCACCGAGGTAGCCGCATGAAATCGGCCGCGCGTCCTGGCCGTTCGGGCCGTACCGGTGCGCCGGGCGGCCTTGCCGCGCGCGCGCAGAAAGGTCGGCCATGCTGCGCCTGAACCTGATGCTGCTGCTGGCGGTGATGGCAAGCGCCATTTTCCTGGTGCATTCCCAGTATGAATCGCGTCGGCTGTTCACCGAGCTGGACCGCTCCATCAACGAGTCGCGCCGTCTCGCCACCGAGAACCAGCGGCTGGAAGTGGAGAAGCGCGCCCAGGCCACGCCCCAGCGCGTTGAAGTCCTGGCGCGCGATCAGCTCAAGATGCATTCCGCGACCCCGGCCGTCACCCAGTATGTGCAGGACAACGCCCGTTCGGAGGCCGCACAATGACGCGCAGCGTGCTCTATACCTCCAGCCCCTTGCTCGCGAGCAAGACACCGCTGTGGCGCAGCAAGATGATTGTCGCCATGCTGGCATTGGGCTTTGTCGGTCTGGGCGCGCGCGCCGCCTATGTGCAGGTGTTCGGCAACGATTTCTTCCAGCGCCAGGGTGAAGTGCGCTTTGCGCGCACGCTGGAGCTGCCGGCCAATCGCGGCCGCATTCTCGATCGCAACGGCCTGATCCTTGCATCCAGCGTTCCCGCGGCCAGCATCTGGGCGATTCCCGAAGACATCGAGAAGGAAGATCCCGAAGTCCGGGCCAAGATGCCGCAGCTCGCCAAACTGCTGGAAATGACGCCGGCCGCCCTGGATGAAAAGCTGGCCGACGAAGACAAGACCTTTGTCTGGATCAAGCGCCAACTCGACTGGGACATCGGCGAGCAGATCAAGGCGCTGGGCATCAAGGGCATCTACCAGCGCAAGGAATACAAGCGCCAGTATCCCGAAGGCGAGCCTGCGGCCCATGTCGTCGGCTTCACCAACGTCGAGGACCAGGGCCAGGAAGGCATGGAACTGGCGTTCAACAAGGAGCTCGGCGGTAAGGCCGGTTCGCGCCGCGTGATCAAGGACCGCATGGGCCGGGTCGTCGAAGGCGTGGGCGAGGAAGTGCCGCCCATGGATGGCCAGGACATCCAGCTGTCGATCGACAGCAAGGTGCAGTACTTTGCCTACCAGAAGCTGCGTGAGCAGGTGGAGAAGTTCAAGGCCAAGGCCGGCAGCGTGGTGGTGATGGATGCGCGCACCGGCGAGCTGCTGGCGCTGGCCAACTATCCCAGCTATGTTCCGGACAAGCGCAAGAACCTGACGGGTGAACAGCTGCGCAACCGCGCGATCACCGATGTGTTCGAGCCCGGCTCGACCATGAAGCCGATCACCGTCGGCATCGCGCTCGAGACCGGCAAGTTCAAGCCCGAGACGCCCATCGACACCACGCCCGGGCGCATCAATGTGACCGGCTCGACGATTTCTGACACGCACAACTACGGCCTGCTGACGGTGGCCGGTGTTATCCAGAAGTCAAGCAACGTCGGCACGACCAAGATTTCCCAGCAGCTCACGGCGCAGCAGATGTGGGAAGGTTTCTCGGCCGTGGGCTTTGGCCAGAAGCCGCAGATTTCCTTCCCTGGCGCGGCCAGCGGCCGCCTGCGCCCCTACAAGACCTGGCGGCCCGTGGAGCAGGCGACGATGTCGTATGGCTACGGCCTGTCCGCAAGCCTGCTGCAGATGACGCGCTCGTACACGGTGTTCGCCAACGACGGCCGCGTGATTCCGGCAACCATGCTCAAGCGCGACGAACCGCCCGTGGGTGTTCCCATCTTTTCCGAACGCACGGCCAACCAGGTGCGCCAGATGCTGGCGCTCGCGGCCGGCCCCGGCGGTACCGGGCAGAAAGCCCAGACCGTGGGCTATTCGGTTGGTGGCAAGTCGGGCACGGCGCGCAAGCAGGTCGGCAAGAACTATGCGGCCGGCAAGTACCGCGCCTGGTTCACCGGACTGGCGCCCGTCGACAAGCCGCGCGTCATCGTGTCGGTGATGGTCGACGAGCCCACTGCGGGCAGCGTCTACGGCGGCACCGTTGCGGCTCCCGTGTTCAGTGAAGTGGTGCAGCAGACGCTGCGGCTGATGGGCGTGCAGCCCGATGTGGCCGTTGTGCCGCAGATCGTCGCCAATCCGGTGGAGGAGTCGCTATGAGCATGGTGCAACTGGCTTCGGCGCCCGAGGCGGTGCAATGGCTGCGCGGCCGGATCACGGGCCGGCTGCAGACCGACAGCCGCCTGGTTGCCAAGGGCGATGCCTTCATTGCCTGGCCAGGCGCGGCCACCGATGGCCGGGCGCATGT
>JBBKVU010000293.1:0-2936 GCA_037968595.1 Comamonas sp. | reverse complement strand
CGCGGGATCGAAGCGGCCAAAGCGCGGGCGTTCGTAGTCGACCCGGGGATGGCGCGCCAGGCCAAAGGACTCGCGCACCGCGCGCAGCACCGGTGCCTGGACGCTGGCGTCGGCCGGCTCGGCCGCCTGGGCGCAGAAGAACAGCAGGTCCTGGGTCAGCCTGTCGGGCAGGCGGTTGTCGCCCTTGGCCATGGCGGCGTACTGCATCAGCACGCGCGAGGCCGCGCGCTTGGCATAGAGATCGGGCTTGACCAGGCCCTGGGCAAAGGCGTCGAAGAAGCCGGCAGCGATCTTCCAGAACGTGCGCGCGCCGGACTCGGTCTGCCCGGCGACAAAGCCCAGGCAGGTGGCGCGCAGCTGGGCCGCGGCCGCAGGATTTCCGGTCTTGACCAGCGCCAGCACGCCGGCGTCAAGCAGCGCGCGCGCCTGCGGGCCATAGGCCAGGGACTGGGGGCTTTCGGGCAGCACCGGCTCGCGCATGCGCCGCTCGGCGGGCCACAGATCGGCCGGATGCACCTTGTCGTTGCCGGCCAGCGCCTGCACCGCGCGGTATTGGGGAAACAGCGCCACGGCGGGCACGGCGCGGCCGGCCAGCAGCGTGTCCAGGTATTCAAGCAGTGCGAAGCAGGCATTCTCCAGCGTGCTCGCGGCTTCGGGCGTGCAGCGCTGGGGATCCTGCTCGAGACGCAGCACCGCGGCTTCCATGCCATGCACCAGGCGCGCGGCGGCGCGCAGATCGACCATCTCCAGCGCGCCACCGACCTGGTGCAGCGCCTGCTGCACGGCCAGGGTATCGAGCGCCGCCTGGCCGCCGTCGGGCGTCAGTTCGGACTCGCGCGCGAAACGCGCCAGCGACTTGGCCGCGCCTTCCAGCGATTTGCGCAGTTCATCGATGACCCATGCCAGGGGCCCGAGATCCTGCTCGCCCTGCGCCGTGTCGGTAGAGGCCGCGTCGGCTGATGCAGGGGGAAAGAAGGCGTCAGTGGAAGACATTCGGAACTCCCCGGCGCTCTGGCGCCGGTCTAGGAAAGGGGAAGAAGCCTCAGGCAATCTTGAAGCGGGCAACCGACTGGCGCAGCTCCTCGGCCATGTGCGACAGCTCGCGTACCTGCTGGGCCGTGCTGCGCGTGCCTTCGCCGGTCTGCTCGGTCACCGCGAAAATATGCTGGATATTGTCGGCCACGCCGTTGGCCAGATCGGCTTCGCGCGAGGTGGACTGCGAGATCTGCTCGATCAGCTCGGCCAGGCGGCGCGAGACGCTGTCGATCTCGGTCAGCGCCGTGCCCGCGGTATCGGACAGCTGGGCGCCCTGCACCACGCCCTGGGTCGAACGCTCCATGGCCGCCACCGCATCCTGGGTGTCGGTCTGGATCGCCTTCACCAGCACCGAAATCTGCCGCGTCGCGTCGGCCGAGCGTTCGGCCAGGCGCTGCACTTCCTCGGCCACGACCGAGAAGCCCCGGCCCGCCTCGCCGGCCGATGCGGCCTGGATGGCGGCGTTGAGCGCCAGCACGTTGGTCTGCTCGGTAATGTCGGAAATCAGTTCGGTGATTTCACCGATCTCCTGCGACGACTCGCCCAGGCGCTTGATGCGCTTGGAGGTGTCCTGGATCTGGTCGCGAATCGAGTTCATGCCGCCGATGGTGTTCTGCACCGCCTTCAGACCCTGGTCCGCGGCCTGCAGCGACTGGCGCGCCACCGCGGCCGATTCCTGGGCCTGGGCCGAGACCTGGTTGATTCGGCTTGCCATGTCGAGCACCGAGCGGCCGGTCTCGCGGATCTCGCGCAGCTGTTCGGTCGATGCCGCCAGCAGTTCGGTGGAGGTGCTGTCCACCTTGGCCGTGGTCTGGGCCACGCGCGTAGCGGTGTTCTGCACGCTGCCCACCAGCAGTCGCAGCTCTTCCACGGTGTAGTTCACCGAGTCGGCAATCGCGCCCGTGATGTCCTCGGTCACCGTGGCCTCCTGCGTCAAGTCGCCTTCGGCCACCGACTGCAGTTCGTTCATCAGCCGCAGAATGGCGGCCTGGTTGGCATCGTTGACGCGCTTGGCTTCATGCTCCTGGCGGCGCGCATCGCGCTGCTGCAGCTCGGCCGAGCCCTGGCGGTTGCGGCTGTCGAGCAGCTGCACGCGCGAGATGCCCACGCCGCACAGCAGCACGAACAGGCCCACCAGGCCCAGCAGCGCAAACTGGCCCGCGCCCAGGCCGGCCGTGGAACGCAGCTGCACCTGCAGCGCTTCGAGGCCGCGGCGCAGCGCTTCGCTGTCGTTGTTGATGGTTGTCTGGCCTTCGCGCGCCGACACCAGGCCCTGCAGATTGCCCAGAATGGCGCTGGCGCCGGTGCGTGTCTGTTCGTAGAGCACGATCAGCGCCTGCAGCTGCTCGCGCGTCTGCGCGTCGCGCGTCGCCGGCAGGCGCAGCTCGGGGCTGCCGTTGAGCAGGCTCTCGGCGATTTCGCGGAACGAGGCCAAATCCTTGCCCAGCAGGAACACCGCTTCGGGGCTCACGCCTTCGGTGGTCTGGAATTCGTTGGCCGACTTGCCGATGCGCTGGGTCAGCATCACCAGCTGGCCGGCGGCCGAGATTTCGGCCGGCGAAGCGCCCTGCTGCAGCTTGAGCGAGGCAATGGTTTCGGCCACTTCCAGCAGCTCGGACGACTGGCGGTTCACCGCGCGCAGCGCGTCACCCACCTGCATCAGCACCTGGCGCTGGGCCATCACCTGCTGGGCATTGGTTTCGGCGCGCTCCATCAGCGGCACGATTTCCTTGAGCGACTCGGCGTATTCGGAGCCCAGCGGCTGCACGCCCAGCGCGTCATCGCCGCTGGCCAGCGCACGCACGCTGCGCGCCAGCACGCCGGCGCTTTCCTGCAGCGCGTCAAAGGCCGCGCCGTTGCCGGTCATCGCCTGCGAGGCCGATTTGGCCAGTCGCTGCGAC
>JBBKVU010000292.1:0-12373 GCA_037968595.1 Comamonas sp. | reverse complement strand
TCGGTGATCAGCTCCTCGAGCGGGTCGACGGCCTTTTCGGGGTAGAGATCGAACACCAGTCGGTGCTTGTAGGCCGCTACGGGCGCCAGCGTGAACACCTGGGGCACGGCCTTTTGCTTGAGGTCGATCACCAGCCGAACGACATTTGGCGAGTTCTGGCCTACGCGTATGGCGGCGATGTTGGGGTCATCGGAGCGCACCTTGGCCACGAGTTCGCGCAGCGCCGGGTTCAGTTCTATGCCTTCGATGTCCACGGCAAGGCGCGGCGGCGAAGGAATGAAGAACTGCTTGGCCACCAGCGGCGTGTCGGATTCAAGCGTCACGCGCGTGTACTCGGGCGCGGGCCAGACACGCACCGCCATGATGGAGGCGCCGCGAGCGATCTGCTGGGTTCCCAGCAGCAGGGCCAGCGTGCCGGCCTGCAGCAGGCTGCGCCGGGAAGAAGTGGGGGGAAGAACGTCGTTCATTCGGGCCAATGTGCAAGCAGCTCGCTGCCGGCAGGTGTGTGGGCCACCAGCGTCACGCTGCGCTGCGTTTCGTCGATTGCTTCAATATGGATAGCTATATCAGCAGGCGGCGTCATGGCTGCTGCTTTTTCCGGCCATTCTGCCAGCTTGAGACCGGGGCTGGCGAAAATGTCGCGAAAACCTGCGTCTTCCCATTCGCGCGGGTCTTCAAGGCGATAGAAGTCGAAGTGCCAGATGGCCAGGCCGGGCACCTCATGCGGCTCGACCACGGCATAGGTCGGGCTCTTGATGCGGCCCTGCACGCCCAGCGCGCGCAGCAGATGGCGCACCAGCGTGGTCTTGCCCGCGCCCAGATCGCCGTGCAAGGTCAGGTAGGCGTTGCGCAGGCCTGGCCATTGCGCGAGCCGCGCGGCAAAGCGCGCGGTGTCGTCCTCGGCCTGCCACTGCAGCTGGCGGGTCGCCGGCGGCTGGGGGTTTTCTTCGCTTCCTACAATCGCAGGGGTATGGTGTGCAGCAGTCAACTCTTTCCTTTGATGCAAGGCTGGGCCCGCGGGCTGGGATTTTCCCAAATCGGGGTCGCGGGCGTGGATTTGTCCTCATCCGAGCCTGGGTTGATCCAATGGCTGGCCAAAGGTTTCCATGGCGACATGCATTACATGCAGGCCCATGGGCTCAAGCGCGCGCGTCCGGCCGAACTCGTGCCCGGCACGGTCAGCGTGATCACCGTGCGCATGGACTACCTGCCGCGCGACACGCCGCCGGACTGGCAGGCGGTCGAATGGTCCAGGCTGGAGCGTCCGGGTGAAGCCATTGTCTCAGTCTATGCCCGTGGGCGTGATTATCACAAGGTGCTGCGCGCGCGGCTGCAAAAGCTCAGCGATCTGATTGCCGCCGAAGTCGGCCCGTTCGGCCACCGCGTGTTCACGGATTCGGCGCCGGTGCTCGAAGCCGAGCTTGCGCGCCGCAGCGGCCAGGGCTGGCGCGGCAAGCACACGCTGGTGCTCAACCGCGAAGCCGGCTCCATGTTCTTCCTGGGCGAGATCTATGTCGATCTGGCGCTCGAACCGACGGCGCCGGTCACGGCCCACTGCGGCAGCTGCCAGGCCTGCAGCGACGCCTGCCCCACGGGGGCCATCGTTGCGCCGCAGCGGGTCGACGCGCGCCGCTGCATTTCCTATCTGACGATAGAGCACGCGGGGCCGATTCCCGAGGAGCTGCGCCCGGCCATGGGCAACCGCATCTACGGCTGCGACGACTGCCAGCTGGCCTGCCCCTGGAACAAGTTTGCCCAGCGCAGCAGCCTGCCCGATTTCGATGCGCGCGCCGGCCTGGTGGGCGCGCAGCTGGTGCAGCTGTTTGCCTGGGACGAGGCCACCTTCCTGCGCTGCACCGAAGGCAGCCCGATACGCCGCATAGGCCATCTGCGCTGGCTGCGCAACATTGCCGTGGCGCTGGGCAACGCCTGGCGCGAGACCGGCGACAGCGCCGCGCAACAGGCCTTGCTCAGCCGCAGCGAGCATCCCGATGCGCTGGTGCGCGAGCATGTGCAATGGGCTTTGGCGCAGCGCGTGGCGCCCGAAGCTGCGGTATTGCCCTAGGGTAAACACCCATGAATTAATGCCTGCAGGCGCTTTGCCGAACGGGGTCCTACCCTTAGCATTCCTAAGTCTAAAAACCCTAAAAGGTGACTTTTATGTCTCAACGCAATCGCTGGCTCGGCCTTACCCTGGCACTCGCGAGTTCGGTTGTCATGGCCCAGGCCTACCCAACGAAGCCCATCAAACTGCTGGTTCCCTTTGCCGCCGGCGGCACCACCGACATCATTGCGCGCGTGATTGCCGAGCCTCTGAGCAAGGAACTGGGCCAGACCGTCGTGGTGGAAAACCGCGGCGGTGGCGGCGGTGCGATCGGTGCGCTCGAGACCGCGCGTCAGAAGCCCGATGGCTACAACCTGGGCATCGCCACGCTGTCGAGCATGGCCACCAACCCGGCCATCAACCCCAAGACGCCTTACGATCCGATCAAGGACTTCACGCCCATCATCAACATTGCGGCCACGCCCAATGTGATCGCGGTCAACCCCAAGTTCCCCGCCACGGACTACAAGTCGTTCGAGGCCTATCTCAAGAAGAACCCGGGCAAGTACTCTTACGGTTCGTCGGGCACGGGCGGCGTGCAGCACATGCTGATGGAGCTGTACAAGAGCCTGACGCAGATCGACATGGTCCACGTGCCTTACCGCGGCGCAGGCCCGGCGCTCAATGACGCCGTTGCCGGTCAGATCCCCATGGTGCTCGACAACCTGCCTTCGGCACTGCCCTTCATCAAGGACAAGCGCCTGATCGCGATTGCCGTGGCCGCGCCCCAGCGCCTGGCCGTGCTGCCCGATGTCCCGACCTTCAAGGAAGTCGGCCTCGAGCAGGTCAACCGCATGGCGTTCTACGGCATCCTGGGCCCGAAGAACATGCCCAAGGAACTGGTCGACAAGATCAATGCCGCGACCCGCAAGGCGCTGCAGGACCCCGCGGTGCGCAAGCGCATCGAGGACACCGGTTCGCTGGTGGTCGCCAATTCGCCCGAAGAGTTCGCCGCCGAACTCAAGAACGAGCTGGCCGTCTACAAGGAAGTGGTTGCCAAGCAGAAGCTGACGCTGGACTAAATTCCGGCGATGGCCTGTCGCCTGGCGCGACGGCCAGACAGATCCCGAAACCCGCAGCATCGGCCCCGCGCCGGCGCTGCGGGTTTTTTGCATGCGGCTTACGGTGTAGGCTTGGCGCATGCCGTCTTCCTTGTCTTCTTCCCCCGCGCTGCCCGCCTTGCCCGAAAGCCAGTCGGCCATCGATGCCTTTGTCGATGCGCTGTTTCTCGAGGACGGGCTGTCGCGCAACACCCTGGCGGCCTATCGGCGCGACCTCACGCTCTATTCCCAATGGCTGGCACAACTGCCCGAACCGCTGGCGCTGGACGCCACGCAGGAAGCGCAGCTGCAGGACTACTTCGCGGCGCGCGTGGAGCAGACCAAGGCCACCAGCGCCAACCGCCGGCTCACGGTGCTGCGGCGCTACTTCCACTGGGCGCTGCGCGAGAAACGCGTGGCGGCCGATCCCACGGTGCGCATGCTGGCCGCGCGCCAGCCGCCGCGGCTGCCGCATACGCTGACCCAGGCCCAGGTCGAGGCGCTGCTCAATGCGCCCGATGCGGCCACGCCACTGGGCCTGCGCGACCGCGGCATGCTGGAGCTGATGTATGCCAGCGGGCTGCGCGTGAGCGAGCTAGTGGGGCTGCAGAACCACCAGGTGGACCTGCGCTCGGGCGTGGTGCGCGTCACGGGCAAGGGCCAGCGCGAGCGCCTGGTGCCGTTTGGCGACGAGGCCGCCTGGTGGCTGCAGCGCTATCTGCAGGAAGGGCGCCAGGCGATCCTGGGCGGCCAGCACAGCGACGACCTGTTCGTGACCCAGCGCGGCAGCGGCATGTCGCGCGTGATGTTCTGGCTGCTGGTGAAGAAGTACGCCCGGCAGGCGGGAATCACCGCGCCGCTGTCGCCGCACACGCTGCGCCATGCGTTTGCCACCCACCTGCTCAATCACGGCGCCGACCTGCGCGTGGTGCAGATGCTGCTGGGCCATGTCGACATCTCGACCACGACGATCTATACCCATGTGGCGCGCGAGAGGCTCAAGAAGCTGCATGCCGAGCACCATCCACGCGGCTAGATCAGGGTTTCAATGGATGGCTGGGCTTGCGGTTTTATGGAAGTCATTAGCGTTGCTTACGCCGCCTAAGGCAAAATGCAGGCCTTGCGCCGCGACCCGCCCGGTTTCCGGGCCGTCGCGTGCCTCCCCATGCATCTCAATTTCGGAGTGGTAATGACAAATTCCTTGCGTCGCAGCTGGCTTGCCGCCGGCGCGCTGGCCGTGCTGCCCATGGTGGCCTGGGCCCAGCCCCAGACCTGGCCTGCGCGTCCCATCCGCGTGGTGGTCTCGTATCCCGCGGGCGGCGTCAGCGACGTGGTCGCGCGTGCGCTGGGCGACAAGCTCACGGTGCAGCTGGGCCAGCCCATCGTTGTCGAGAACAAGGCCGGTGCCGGTGGCGCGATCGGCCTGGACCAGGTCGCCAAGGCCCAGCCCGACGGCTATACGCTGGGCTTCTCGGCCATCAGCCCGCTGGCGCTGAGCCCGCACCTGGGCAAGCTGCCTTTCGACCCGGCCAAGGACCTGGTGCCCGTGGCCAGCGTGATGTATTCGCCGGTGCTGCTGCTCGCGACCAAGCGCAGCACGGCCAAGGATTTCGGCCAGCTGATCACCCAGGCCAAGAAGGACCCGGGCAGCATTCGCTGGGCCACGGCCGGCCTGGCTTCGCTGGGCCACATCATGCTCGAGCAGATTGCCTATTCGGCCAAGGCCGAGATCACCCACATCCCTTACAAGGGCGGCGGCCAGCAGCTCAATGACGGCCTGAGCGCGCAGTTCGAAGTGCTGTCGACCAATGCCGGCCCGGCCGTGCTGCAGCACATCAAGGCCGGTTCGTTCCACCCGCTGGCCGTGGGCGCGCCCAAGCGCCTGGCCTCGCTGCCCAACGTGCCCACGCTGGGCGAGCTCGGTTATTCCGCGGCCAACCTGTCGTCGCTGTTCGGCGTGTTCGCGCCCGCCGGCACGCCTGCGGCCATCGTCGAGCGGCTGAACACCGAGATCAACAAGGCCCTGGCCACTCCCGACCTGCAGGCCAAGCTGGCAGCGACGGACAATGTGTCCACCGGCGGCAAGGCCGCCGAGTTCGCGCGCCAGATTGCCGAAGAGTCGCAAGCCAATGCGCGCATCATCCGCGCGGCAAACATCAAACTCGACTGAACATCGCCTGGCGCAACAAAAAGGCCGGCTGTCCCTGGGGCAGTCGGCCTTTTTTTGGGGCAACAGAGAGGGCCGCGCTCAGGCTTCTTCCAGGTTTTCCGCCCAGGTCAACGCCTGCAGGTGGGCCCAGTTGACCTGGTGGTTGGTCAGGTGCAAGGCATTGGCGTTGCGCGCGAAAGTCGCGTCGTCGCCGCTTTCGCAGGCCTTGGTCAGTTCCAGGAAGGGCGCGAACACGCCCGTGCCGTGCAGCAGGGCATCGATCACCGGCTGGGGCAGGGCCACGGATTCCAGCGCCTTGGCCAGCGGCACGCCCAGCATCACGTCGAGCAGCGAGAACACGCCGACGACAAACGCGTTGTCGGATTCCTCGGGCGGCAGCAGCTCGGCCGTCAGCAGTTCCATCAGCCGCCCGCGCACCACGGCCGTCTGGCCCACGGCCGGCGACGAGCCTCCGCTGCGCGAGGTGGTCATCAGCAGCGCCGCCCAGCGGAACAGCTTTTTCAGGCCCAGGATCATCACCGCATGGCGAAACGAGGTGATCTCGCAGGACAGACCGAAACCCGAGGAATTGATGAAGCGCAGCAGATTGAAGGACAGCGTGGGGTCCTTCTTCAGCAGCTCCTCGATCTCCGCCGTGCCGGCCTGCTTGCGCAGCAGGTTGATGAGCTGCAGGATGGTGGCCTGCGAAGGGCGTATGGTCTGGGCGCGCACCAGATCGGGCTTGGCAAACCAGTAGCCCTGGAAATAGTGCACGCCGAGTTCGCGCATGTGCTCGAACTGCTCGGCGGTCTCGACCTTTTCGGCAACGATCTTGGCGTTGGTGTAGGTGCGCGCGAAATTCACCAGCGATTGCGCATCCTTGAGCGCGAACGACTGCAGGTCGAGCTTGATGAACGAGGCCATGGGCAGCCAGCTTGCATACGCGCGGCGCAGCAGGTTCTGGTTGAATGCCAGGCGAAAGCCGCGCTCGCGCAGCGCAGTGAAGATGCTGAGCCTGGCCTCGATCTCGGCCTGGGTCGCGCCTTCTTCCAGCGTGGGCACTTCAAGCACCACCTTGTCGGGATGGATCAGCTCGAGGTGGCCGCCGGCCAGGCTTTCCTGCGTGCAGTTGATGAACACCGCTTTCTGTCCGACCAGGGCTTCGGCGCCCGCGTACGACAGTGCGTTGAACAGCAGCGCGGCATCGCTGGCAGCGGTATGGGCATCGCGCGCGGTCGAGCGGTCGAACAGCTCATAGCCGTAGACCTCGCGCTTTTCATTCACGATGGCTTGTCTCGCGATGACGGCCAGATTGTCATCATCGACGCCTTGGGGCAAGGCGGGCGAGGCAAGGGCACCGGGGGCAATGAAACTCATTGGTGGATTATGAGGGTAACTTCGTTGGGTGGCATGCCGGCATCTGACGGGCGCAGCAACATGTTACAGCGGATCGGTCAAATGGTCGGTCCAGGCCAGGGCCTGCAGGTGGGCGCCATTGATCTGCGTGCTGTTGAGCTCCAGGCTGCGCGCCGCCTGGTCAAAGGCTTCATCGTCGCTGGATTCGCAGGCCTTGGCCAGCGTCAGCAGCATGGCCAGCGGGCCTTCGCCTTGCAGCAGCGCGCTGGACACCGTCTCGGGCAGGTTGATCAGCGCCAGCGCGGGCGCGAGCTGCAGCGGCAGCATGGCGTCGAGCAGCGAGAACAGGCCGGTCACGAACGCCTGGTCGGCGAGTTCCGCGCCCATGCCGGCCTCGAGCGCCAGCAGTTCCATGAGCCGGCCGCGCACCACGGCGGTCTGGCACACGGCCGGCGGCGGGCCGCCATCGCGCGTCGCCGTGAACAGCAGCGCGGCCCAGCGAAACAGCTTGCGCAGGCCCAGGATCATCACCGCCTCACGGAAGGAGTTGACTTCGCGGCGCAGGCCAAAGCCCGCCGAGTTGATCAGCCGCATCAGATTGAAGGCCAGCCCCGCGTCCTTCTTCAGCACTTCTTCAATGGCTTCGGTGCTGGCCTGGGTGCGCAGCAGGTTGATCAGCTCGATGATGTGCGCCTGGGCCGGCGGCAGCAGCTGGGTGTGGACTTCCGACGGGCGTGCAAACAGATAGCCCTGGAACAGCTCCACGCCGTGGCGGCTGGCGGTCTCGTAGTGCTGCTGGGTTTCGACTTTCTCGGCAATCAGCTGGGCCTGGGTGTGGCGGCGGGCGTACTGCACCAGCACCGCGAGCTGGTCGAGCGCCAGGGCCGACAGGTCGAACTTGATGTAGTCGGCCAGCTGCAGCCAGGGCGCATAGGTCGAATCGAGCACGCTATGGCTGAACGCCAGGCGAAAGCCCTGGGCGCGCAGTTCGGCGAGTATGGGCAGGCGGGCGGTGACCTCTTCGCTGGCCGCATGCCCCAGCGCCGGAATCTCGAGCACCATCTGCGCCGGGTTGAGCAGGTCGAGGTGACCGCCGGCAAGGCTTTCGTGCGTGCAATTGACGAACAGCAGCTTGGTGCCGACGATGTCTTCGGTGCCCACATGCGACAGCGCGGTGAACACCAGCAGCACGTCGGAGGCAGCGGTGTGCACCGAGGCGCCGCGCGAGCGGTTGAACAACTCGTAGCCAACGACCTGGTGCAGGTGGTTGACTATGCACTGCCGGGCAATCAGGGGCGGGGCGGAGGCGGGGACAGTGGTCGAAGAAATCATGGGTCGCAATCTAACAGGGCCAGTCAGGGCAGGTGCCGCAGCGCATTGATTGTAGGAACAAGTTTCGCGCCTGGGGGGCTTGAACGCGCACGCCGTTCAGCTTTGTTCCAGCCAGCGCAGCTCGTTCTCGCTGAAGCCGGCCGCGCGCCGGGCCTGGGTATTGAACGGCGGACGCAGGCGCGGCGCGGCGTAGCGGCGCATCAGCTCGATGAAATACGCTTCGGGCTCCAGGCCGTCGCGCGCGCAGAGCCAGCGGTACCAGTGGTTGCCTATCGCCACATGGCCGACTTCCTCGCGCAGGATCACGTCGAGGATCTCGACCGCGGCCAGCGCATCGGGCGTGCCCACCTGGCGCAGCTTGGCCTGGATCTGCGGGGTCGCGTCCAGTCCGCGGGCTTCCATGGTGCGCGGCACCAGCGCCATGCGCGCAACGATGTCGTCCTTGGTCTTCTCGCACATCGTCCACTGGCCCTGGTGGGCGGGAAAGTCGCCGTAGTCATGGCCCTGGCTGCGCAGGTGGGCGCGCAGCAGGTTGAAATGCTTGGCTTCCTCGGCCGCCACCTGCAGCCAGTCGCGGTAGAACGCTTCGGGCATGCCGGCAAAGCGCCAGACGGCGTCCAGCGCGAGATTGATGGCGTTGTACTCGATATGGGCGATCGCGTGTATCAGCACCGCGCGGCCATGCGGCGTGGCCGGCGAGCGCCGTGCCATTTCGGTGTGCACGCGCAGCTCGGGGCGCTCGGGGTGGCCGGGCAGCGTGGTTCCGGGCGCGGGCACAAGTTCCGCGGCCGGATCTATTGAAAAATCCTGCTGCGCATACATATGCAGCGTCTGGCGGGCTTTGTGCTCGGGGTCGGCAAGGCATAAGGCCTCAAGGGCGTGGTGACGTAACTCCATCCCTACAATTCTAGGTTTCACATAACAAGCGGAGACAAACCCGATGGCGATTTATGAACTCGATGGCCGTGCGCCACAGATGGCCGCATCGGCCTGGGTGGCCGACAGCGCCCAGGTGATCGGCGATGTGGTGCTGGGTGAGGACGTGAGCATCTGGTTTGGCAGCGTGCTGCGCGGCGATACGGCCAACCTGCGCATAGGCGCGGGCAGCAATATCCAGGACGCCAGCGTGCTGCACGCCGACCCGGGCAAGCCGCTGGTCGTGGGCGAGCGCGTGACCGTGGGCCACCAGGTCATGCTGCACGGCTGCACCATTGGCGACGAGTCGTTGATCGGCATCGGTGCGGTGATTCTCAATGGCGCGAAGATCGGCAAGAACTGCCTGGTCGGCGCCGGCGCGCTGGTCACCGAAGGCAAGGAATTTCCCGACGGCTCGATGATCATCGGCAGCCCCGCCAAGGCGGTGCGCGAGCTGAGCGCCGAGCAGATCGAAGGGCTGCGCAAGAGCGCGCAGCATTACATTGACAACGCGCGCCGCTACAAGAGCGGCTTGCGCAAGCTCGGCTGAAAACCGGGCATTTTTCCAGGAACTCCTGCGTGTCTGAACTCCATAAATTCCTTTTCGATGGCCTGCCCGTGCGCGGCATGATCGTGCGCCTGACCGATGCCTGGACCGAAATCCTCGCGCGCCGCGCCAGCAACAGCGATACCGGCGCCTATGCGCCGCCGGTGCAGGCCTTGCTGGGCGAAATGGCGGCCGCGGGCGTGCTGATGCAATCGAACATCAAGTTCAATGGGGCACTGGTCATGCAGGTGTTTGGCGACGGCCCGGTCAAGCTGGCCGTGACCGAAGTCCAGCCAGACCTGAGCGTGCGCGCGACGGCAACGGTGCGCAGCGACCGTCCCGTGGCCGACAATGCCCATCTGGCCGACCTGCTGAATGTCGCGGGTGGCGCGCGCTGCGCGATCACGCTCGACCCCAAGGACCGCCAGCCCGGCCAGCAGCCCTACCAGGGCGTGGTGCCGCTGGAAGACGCCAACGGCCGACGCTTCGAGCGCCTGTCGGACGCGCTGCAGTTCTACATGCTGCAGTCGGAGCAGCTCGACACCGTGCTGGTGCTGGCAGCCAATGACCAGGTGGCCGCAGGCCTGCTGGTGCAGCGCATGCCGGTGAAGGGCGAGGCGAATCTCGCCGCCGCGACCGAAAGCGCCGAAGCCGGCCATGACCAGATCGGCCTGAACGAAGAGTACAACCGCATTGCCACGCTGGCTTCGAGCTTGACGCGCGAAGAGCTGTTGACGCTGGACGTGGACACCATCTTGCGCCGGCTGTTCTGGGAGGAGAAGCTGGTGCGTTTCGCGCCCCAGGAAGGCGATACCGCGCCGCGCTTTGCTTGCAACTGCAGCCGCGAACGCGTGGCCGGCATGCTGCGCACGCTGGGCCTGGACGAGATCGAGAGCATCGTGCAGGAACGCGGTCAGATCGAAGTCGGCTGCGAGTATTGCGGTCAGCAGTACCGCTTCGACCCGATCGACGCCGCAACGCTGTTCACCAACCCCGAAAAGCAGCCGCCCAGTTCGGAAGCGGTGCAGTAAGCCTCTTCGAATGGCAGCCCGGGGCCAGCCATTCGCCCTGGGCCTGCCTCGCCGGCCCCGTCCAGGGACCGGTATTTAACAGCCAGTGCCTTGCTGTCTGCCGAGCGCGCTGAACAAGCGTCGCTCACACTCCGGATCGCTGCACTGCTCGCACATTGGCCGCAGCCGCTGGGTGGCTTCGCCGGGCCGGTGGCGCGCCGTGGCTTCGCAGGGGGCGACGGCGTCTATTGCCTGCAAGGCCTGCGACAGCCGTTGCTGCGGCGTCGTGCCATAGACCACGCGAAACACCAGGCCGGCGCGTGCCAGCCGGGCGCGCAGTTCTGCGTCTTCGCGCTGCTGCAGCGCCTGCAGCGGCGCCGGGCAGTCGAGGTCGAGCCCGCACAGCAGCCAGCATTGCAGCGGCGGCGCAGGAATATCGGGCGAAGGTTCGGCCAGCCAGGCGGCGCTGGAATTGAGCAGCGTGCAATGCGGCAGAGCCTGTGCCAGATCGGCGCACAGCGCGTCGGCGCCGCTGTGACAGGCGCCCAGCACCTGCACCAGGCAGTGCGCGGGCGCGGCGGCAGTCAATTCGGACACAGGTCAGCGGTGCGTGACCTGCACGAAAATTTCATTGGGCTTGAGCATGCCCAGTTCGCTGCGGGCCTTGGCCTCGACCATTTCAAGACCGTTCTTGAGATCGTTTACCTCGACCTGCAGGCGCTCGTTGTCCTGGCGCACCAGGGCATTCGCGGCGTTCTGTCCGTCGATCTGCTCGCGCAGCTCCTGCACATAGGCCACGCTGCCATGGCCCAGCCACAGCTGCGCGTGCACGGCGGCAAGAAGCACCAGCAAAACCAGCGGGACGATGCGATTGACCATGGGGAGTGTCGTTGACGTGGCGCGGCAAGGCAGATGCGGTGAGGAGGCCGGCCGCCTCACCGCAGGCTGCGCCGCAGCGCAGCCCCTGCCTTTTTAGCGCAGGTTGTAGAAAGCGTCGCGGCCGGGGTAGACGGCGATTTCGCCCAGGTCTTCCTCGATGCGCAGCAGCTGGTTGTACTTCGCCATGCGGTCCGAGCGCGACAGCGAGCCGGTCTTGATCTGGCCGGCGTTGGTGCCCACCGCGATGTCGGCAATTGTCGAGTCCTCGGTCTCGCCCGAACGGTGCGAGATCACGGCCGTGTAGCCCGCGCGCTTGGCCATTTCAATGGCGGCGAAGGTCTCGGTCAGCGTGCCGATCTGGTTGATCTTGATCAGGATGGAATTGGCAATCTTCTTGTCAATGCCTTCCTTGAGGATCTTGGTGTTGGTGACGAACAGATCGTCGCCCACCAGCTGCACCTTGGCGGCCAGGCGGTCGGTCAGGATCTTCCAGCCATCCCAGTCGCCTTCGGCCATGCCGTCTTCGATGGAGATGAGGGGGTACTTGTCGCACCAGCCGGCCAGCATGTCGGTCCACTGCGTGGCCGTCAGCGTCAGGTTGCCTTCACCGGCCAGCACGTACATGCCGTCCTTGTAGAACTCGCTGGCGGCGCAGTCCAGACCCAGGGCGATCTGTTCGCCGGCCTTGTAGCCTGCGGCTTCGATGGCGTCGAGGATCAGCTGGATAGCGGCTTCGTGGTTTTCCACGGAAGGCGCGAAACCGCCTTCGTCGCCCACGGCCGTGCTCATGCCCTTGTCGTGGATGATCTTCTTCAGGGCGTGGAACACTTCGGCGCCCCAGCGCACGGCTTCGCGGAAAGTCGGTGCGCCCACGGGAATGATCATCAGCTCTTGCAGGTCGAGCGAGTTGTTGGCGTGCGCGCCGCCGTTGATGACGTTCATCATGGGCACGGGCAGCTGCATGCCGCCCATGCCGCCGAGGTAGCGGTACAGCGGCAGGCCGGCTTCTTCGGCGGCGGCGCGGGCCACGGCCATCGACAC
>JBBKVU010000291.1:0-4698 GCA_037968595.1 Comamonas sp. | reverse complement strand
GCCGTCAAGTCGTCGGCGAACTCGACGAGTTCGGGCAGCGCGCGCGCCGCGGCAATGCTGGCCTCGATGCGCGCGGTCAGCAGTTGCAGGCCGCGGCCGTTGTCCATGCGCACCTTGCGTCCCAGCAAATCCGCGGCCTGGATGCCGTGCGTGCCTTCGTGGATCATGTTGAGCCGGTTGTCGCGCCAGTATTGCTCGACCTGGAAGTCGCGCGTATAGCCATAGCCGCCATGGATCTGTATCGCCAGCGAATTCGCCTCAAGGCAGAACTCGCTGGGCCAACTCTTGGCAATCGGCGTCAGCACTTCCAGCAGCAGCCGCGCCTCGTCGGCGGCTTCGGGCCCGGCCGTATGCTGCTCGTCGACCAAGCGCGCGCAGTAGAGGTTCAGCGCCAGCGCGCCCTCGCCGTAGGCTTTCTGCGCCAGCAACATGCGCTTGACGTCGGCATGTTCGATGATGCGCACCTGGGGCTGGGTCGCGTCCTTGCCCCCGGCCCCCATGGGCCGGCCCTGGGGACGGTTCCGGGCGTAATCGAGGCTGGCGTAATAGCCCGCCAGGCCCAGCATGGTGGCGGCCATGCCTATGGAAATGCGCGCCTCGTTCATCATGTGGAACATGCACTGCAGGCCCTTGCCGGGCGCGCCCACCAGATAGCCGATGGCGCCGGCCGCGCCGCGCACCGGGTATTTGCCTTCGCCGAAATTCAGCAACGTGTTGGTGGTGCCACGCCAGCCCAGCTTGTGGTTGAGGCCCGCCAGCGCCACGTCGTTGCGCTCGCCGGTGAGCGCGCCTTCGGCGTCGACCAGCTTCTTGGGCACGATGAACAGCGAGATGCCCTTGACGCCGGGCGGCAGCTGGCCATCGGGCCCGGGAATCTTGGCCAGCACCAAGTGCACGATGTTCTCGGTCAGCTCATGGTCGCCCGACGAGATCCACATCTTGTTGCCCTTGAGCCGAAACCGCGGGCCCAGCGGATCGTCCTGCGCGCCCTCGCCGTCGGGCGTGGCGCGCGTGGCGATATCGGACAGCGAGGAGCCGGCCTGCGGCTCGGACAGGCACATGGTGCCGGCCCAGCGGCCGTTGAATTCATTGAGCGCAAACACCTCTTTTTGCAGCGCGCTGCCATGCACCATCAGCGCGCTGGCATTGCCCGAAGTCAGCATGTTCGAGCCAATGCTGACCGAAGCCGCGGCAAAGAAGCTGTTGGCCGCGGATTCCAGCGTGTACGGCAGCTGCATGCCGCCAATCTCGTAATCCTGGGCGGCGCTGAGCATGCCCGACTCCGCATAGGCCAGGCGCGCGGCATGCGTGCATGCCGGCAGGATGACCTTTTCGCCGTCAAAGCGCGGCTCCTCGGTATCGACGGTGCGGTTGAACGGCGCGTACTTGTCGCGCGCAATGCGCTCGCAGGTGTCGAGCACCGCGTCAAACGTCTCGCGCGAATGGTCGGCAAAGCGCGCGCGCTCGCTCAGCGTCGTCACCTCCAGCCAGTCATACAACAGAAAATCCAGCGTAGCGCGCAAGCCCATGGTTCACTCCTCGCTCATGGAAAAAAATCGGGCCGCAACAAGCGGCCCTGACCCGTTCGCCCTGAGCCTGTCGAAGGGTGAACTTCGATAGATCCAGGGCGATGCAAGCACTATCCGCGCTTACAGCACTTCAAAGACACCGGCCGCGCCCATGCCCCCGCCAATGCACATGGTCACGCAGACCCGCTTGGCGCCGCGGCGCTTGCCTTCGATCAGCGCATGGCCAGTGAGTCGCTGGCCCGAGACACCGTAGGGATGGCCCAGGGCGATCGCGCCGCCGTTGACGTTCAGGCGATCGGCCGGAATGCCCAGCTTGTCGCGGCAGTAGAGCACCTGCACGGCAAACGCCTCGTTGAGTTCCCACAGGTCGATGTCCTGCACTGTGAGGCCCAGCTTCTTGAGCACCTTGGGCACGGCAAACACCGGACCAATGCCCATTTCATCGGGCTCGCAGCCCGCGACCGCAAAGCCCAGGAAGCGTCCCAGGGGCTTGAGGCCGTTGCGGCCCGCGTAGTCTTCGCTGACCAGCACGCAGGCGCCTGCGCCATCGGAGAACTGGCTGGCGTTGCCGGCCGTGATCAGGCCGCCGGGCAAGGCGCTGCGCAGTCCGCTGATGCCTTCCTTGGTCGTGCCTTCGCGCGTGCCTTCGTCCTTGGCAACGGTGACTTCGCGCGTGATCAGGCCGCGCACCTTGTCGACCACGCCGGCCGTCACGGTGATGGGCGCGATTTCCGCGTCAAACAGGCCCGCGGCCTGGGCCGCGCAGGCTTTTTGCTGGCTGCCCGCGCCGTACTCGTCCATCGCGTCGCGGCCAATGCCATAGCGCTGGGCCACGGTTTCGGCGGTCTGCAGCATGCTCCAGTAGATCTCTGGCTTGCTGCGCAGCAGCGCCGGATCCTGCAGCATGTGGTGGTTCATTTCCTGCTGCACGCAGGAGATGGACTCCACGCCGCCGGCCACATAGACCTCGCCTTCGCCGGCAATGATGCGCTGGGCGGCGGTGGCAATGGTCTGCAGGCCCGAGGAGCAGAAGCGGTTGATGGTCATGCCCGAGGTGCTCACGGGCAGGCCCGCTGCCAGAGCGATCTGGCGCGCGATGTTGGCGCCGGTCGCGCCTTCGGGCGTGGCGCAGCCCATGATCACGTCGTCGACGGCAGCGGCATCGATGCCGGCGCGCTGCACGGCATGCCTGACGGCATGGCCGCCCAGCGTCGCGCCGTGGGTCATGTTGAACGCACCTTTCCAGCTCTTGGCCAGAGGGGTGCGGGCGGTGGAAACAATCACTGCGGAAGTCATGGAATATCCTTGCGAATTCGGTTCGTCTGGCGAAGACCGCCGGAGCATAGGCCCCGTGCGGTCACGGCGCTTCAGCTGAAAGTCTTGCCTTCGGCGGCCAGCCGCGCGAGCAGCGGCGCGGGCTGCCAGAATGCCGCATCGTCGTGCGGGTTCTGGGCGAATCGGTTCATGGCCTGGACCACGTTGACCAGGCCGACTTCACCCGCGTAGTGCATGGGGCCGCCGCGGTGGATGGGAAAGCCATAGCCCGTGAGATAGACCATGTCGATGTCGCCCGACTTGCCGGCAATGCCGTCTTCCAGAATGTGCGCGCCTTCGTTGACCAGCGAGAACACTAGGCGCTGCACGATTTCCTCGTCGGAAATCTTGCGCGGCGTGATGCCCAGCGACTGGCGGTGCTCCTCGATCATCTTGTTGACCAGCTCGGACGGGATGGCGTCGCGCTTGCCGGCCTGGTAGTCGTACCAGCCCGCGCCGGTCTTCTGGCCGTAGCGGCCCAGCTCGCAGAGCTTGTCGGCGGTGGCGCTGTACTTCATGTCGGCGCGCTCGACGGCGCGGCGCTTGCGAATCGCCCAGCCTATGTCGTTGCCGGCCAGGTCGCCCATGCGAAACGGTCCCATGGCAAAGCCGAACTTCTCCACCGCCTTGTCGACCTGCTGGGGTGTCGCGCCTTCGTCCAGCAGAAAGCCGGCCTGGCGGCTGTACTGCTCGATCATGCGGTTGCCGATGAAGCCGTCGCACACGCCCGACACCACGGCCGTCTTCTTGATCTTCTTGGCCAGCTGCATCACGGTGGCCAGCACGTCCTTGGCGGTATGCTTGCCGCGCACCACTTCCAGCAGCTTCATCACATTGGCCGGGCTGAAGAAGTGCATGCCCACCACGTCCTGCGGACGCTGGGTGAACGCCGCAATCTTGTCGACATCGAGCGTCGAGGTGTTGGAGGCGAGAATCGCGCCGGGCTTGGCCATCGCGTCGAGCTGCTTGAACACGATTTCCTTGACACCCAGCTCCTCGAACACGGCTTCGATGATCAGGTCGGCGTGCTTGAGGTCGTCATACGACAGCGTGGTCTTGAGCAGCGCCATGCGCTCCTCGTACTTCTCGGGCTTGAGCTTGCCTTTCTTGACCTGCGATTCGTAGTTCTTGCGAATCGTTGCCACGCCGCGGTCCAGCGCCTCTTGCTTGGTTTCCAGGATGGTCACTGGAATGCCGGCGTTGAGGAAGTTCATTGCAATGCCGCCGCCCATGGTTCCGGCGCCAATCACGCCCACCGTGCGGATCTCGCGCTGCGGCGTGCTCGAAGGCACGTCGGCAATCTTCGACGCCGCGCGCTCGGCCAGGAACAGATGGCGCAGCGCACGCGACTCGGGGGTGAACATCAGCTGTGTGAACAGCTCGCGTTCGGTCTGCATGCCGGCGTCGAACTTGCCCACGGAAGCCGCCACCGCGTCGACGCACTTGCCGGGCGCGGGGAAGTTCTTCGCCATGCCCTTGACCATGTTGCGCGCGAACTGCAGATAGGCTTCGGCCTGGGGGTGCTTGCACGGCAGGTTGCGCACCAGCGGCAGCGGGCGCTGGCCGGCGATGTGCTGGGCAAACGCGCGCGCTTCCGAGGCCAGCGAATCCGCCGAAGCCGTGACCAGGTCAAACAGCTTCTGGCCGGGAATGGCGGCCAGCATTTCGCTGGGGACGGCCTCGCCGCTGACGATCATGTTGAGCGCGGTTTCCAGGCCCAGCAGGCGCGGCAGGCGCTGCGTGCCGCCGGCGCCGGGCAGCAGGCCGAGCTTGACTTCGGGCAGGGCGACCGAAGTCTTGGGCGCAACCACGCGGTAGTGGCAGCCCATGGCCAGCTCCAGGCCGCCGCCCATGC
>JBBKVU010000290.1:0-14480 GCA_037968595.1 Comamonas sp. | reverse complement strand
AACAATGGGTTTCCTCACCGGCAAAAAACTGCTGATCACTGGTGTTTTGTCCACCCGCTCCATTGCCTACGGCATTGCCAAAGCCTGCCACGAGCAGGGCGCGGAACTCGCGTTCAGCTATGTGGGGGAGCGGTTCAAAGACCGCATCACCGAGTTTGCCGCCGACTTCGACTCCAAGCTGGTGTTCGACTGCGACGTGGGCGACGACGCGCAGATCGAGAAGCTGTTTGCCGACCTGGGCCAGACCTGGGGCAAGTTCGACGGCTTCCTGCACTCGATAGGCTTTGCGCCGCGCGAAGCGATTGCCGGCAACTTCCTCGATGGCCTGAGCCGCGAGAACTTCCGCATCGCCCACGACATCAGCGCCTACAGCTTCCCGGCCATGGCCAAGGCCGCCCTGCCCTACCTGAATGACAAGTCGTCGCTGCTGACGCTGTCGTATCTGGGCGCGCTGCGCTCCATTCCCAACTACAACACCATGGGCCTGGCCAAGGCCTCGCTGGAAGCCTCGGTGCGCTACCTGGCCGAAGCCGTGGGCCGCACCGAAGACGGTCGCACGATCCGCGCCAACGGCATCTCGGCCGGCCCGATCAAGACCCTGGCCGCCAGCGGCATCAAGGACTTCGGCAAGCTGCTCAGCCGCGTCGCCGAAGCCTCGCCGCTGCGCCGCAACGTGACCCCCGAAGACGTGGGCAATGTCGCCGCCTTCATGTTCTCCGACCTGGCCGCAGGCGTGACCGCCGAGATCACCTATGTCGACGGCGGCTTCAGCCAGACCGCGGGCCTGAGCGCCGATCAAGTCTGATCACGCTGCGGCGTTGAATGAAAAGCCATGGGCGCGAGTCCATGGCTTTTTTCCATTGCGCGAGCGCCTGGCGGGCACATCGATTTTCATGCACGTCAAGGGTGCAGGGACTTGGCGCCGGCCCTGGTCACGCCCTGCATGACGAATTAAGCTGGCTGCAGTTTCAGCCCAGCACGCCGACCCGATGACCTCCAGCCAACACAAGCCCGATCACGACCACCCGCAAGGCGAAGCGCATGACCACGCGCATGACCACGAGCACGGCCCCGGCGCCCATTCGCATGCGCCTTCGGTCACGGCATCGAACGCCAAGCGCATTCAATGGGTCTTTGTGATCACGCTGGGCTATGCGGGCGTGCAGGCCGTGGGCGGGTGGATGTCGGGCTCGCTGGCCTTGATTGCCGATGCCGGCCACATGCTGTCGGACGCCGCGGCGCTGCTGCTGGCGCTGATTGCCTATCGCATTGCGGCGCGCGCGCCCGACAAGCTGCGCACCTATGGCTTTCACCGCGTGCGCGTGCTTGCGGCGCTGGCCAATGGCGCCACGCTGCTGCTGCTCGTGGCCTGGATCGCCTGGGAAGCCGTGGCGCGTTTTCGCCAGCCCACCGAAGTGCTTGCCGGGCCCATGCTGGCCGTGGCCGTGGTGGGCCTGCTGGTGAATGTGGTCGGGGCCTGGGTGTTGATGCGCGGCGAGCAGAACGACGGCAATCTGCGCGGCGCGCTGCTGCATGTGGTCGGCGATCTGCTCGGTTCGGTGGGCGCGATCGCTGCCGCGATCGGCATCATGTACACGGGCTGGACCGTGCTTGATCCGATTCTTTCGGTGCTGGTGGCGGTGCTGGTCGTGCGCTCGGCCTGGGGCCTGGTCTCGGATGCGCTGTTGATACTGCTGCAGGCCGTGCCGCGCGGGCTGGATGTCGAGGCCGCGCAGGCCGATATCGCGCGCCTGCCCGGCATCGCCGAAGTCGGTCATTTCCATGCGTGGACGCTGACCGACGAGCGCGTGGTGGCCACCGTGCATGTGACGCCCGCGCCCGGCGCCGAGGCGCTGGCGCTGCCACCGCTGGTCGCGCAGCTGCTGCGCGAGCAGCATGCGATCGAGCATGTGACGGTGCAGGTGGATCCGCCCGGCGGGCTGCGCGGCCCGCACTGAGCCGCTGTCGCTACTCGGCGCGCAGCGAAGCGTTGAGCTGGTCTATGACTTCTGCCCATTCGGCGTCGGCGCGCAGTTCCTCGCGCAGCAGGCGGGCCTGCGACTCGTTCCAGAACGGCGCTTCGTGCAGCAGCACCGCGTTGTCCAGCGGCGCATGTTCGCGAATGAAATCGGCAATGCCCTGGGGATCATCGGCCAGCCCCAGTTGGGCAAACAGTTCGGAAAAGCGGGGGTTGACGGTATCCATTGAAAAGTCCTTTGCACTATCACGTTGATGGCTTCGCTGCCGCAGGCGCGGCAGCGAAAAATGGCGGTGACAGGACTGCCCCGACGGCGTTGCCGTGGTTGCAGCGCTGTGCAAGCATTGTGCAGGATTCCCCCGTGGTCCACGCTCGCTAAGCTGTCGGAGAAAGCGCCGAGACAGCCGTAGATTATTCGGGCTGTATGCCCGCGGCCTTGATCACCTGGCCCCACTTGGCGGTTTCCTCGGCCTGGAACTTCGCCAGCTCATCGGGCGTGCCATGCCAGCGGCTGGTGCCCGACAGCGTGTAGAAGCTCGCTGCCTGGCGGCTTTCCACCGCCTTGCCCAGCAGGCCGCTGAGCTGGTTCACTATCTGCGGCGGCGTGCCCGCGGGCAGATAGGCGGCAAACCAGTAACCCATGTTGTAACCCTTGACGCCGGCCTGGGCTATGGTCGGCACGTCGGGCAGCATGGCACTGCGCTCCTGCGTGGAAAATCCCAGCGCCTTGAGCTTGCCGGCCTGCACCTGCGGCAGGCCCGTGGAGACATCGGTGATCATCAGATCGATCTGCCCGCCGAGCAGGTCGGTGATCGCCAGCGGATTGCTCTTGTAGGGCACGTGCAGGATGTCGACGCCGGCGAGCTGCTTGAGCATTTCGCCGGCCATGCGGCTGGACGAGCTGCCGCTGCCGAAAGTCAGCTTGCCGGGGTTGGCCTTGGCGTAGGCCACGAGGTCCTTGACCGACTGCAGCGGCGAGCTGGCGTTCACCACCAGCACCTGGCCGCCCTTGCCCAGGCCCGTCACGGGAGCGAAGTCCTTGACCGGGTCATAAGGCAGCTTCTTGTACAGATGCTCGTTGGCCGCATGCGTGGTGTTGGTGGTGATCAGCACCGTGTAGCCATCGGGTGCGGCACGCGCCACGCCCTGGGCGGCCAGCATGCCGCTGGCGCCGCCCTTGTTTTCCACCACCACCGCCTGGCCCGTTTCCTGGGTGATAGCCTGGCCCAGAGCGCGCGCGATCTGATCGGTGGCGCTGCCGGCCGCGAACGGCACGACAAAGGTCAGCGCCTTGGCCGGGTACTTGGCGCCGCCCTGCGCAAAGGCCACGGGCGCGGCCAGCACCAGCGCCGCGGCAAGGCCTGCGCCCAGCGTGTGTCGGCGCAGCGCGTTCGGGGTGAAAGGTGTGTTCATGGTTTGTCTCCTGGGTTGTAGTAGTTGGAAAATGAACGCTGAAAACGCTAGGCCTTGCAATGCACCAGCAGATCGGCCGGCAAGGCGATGTCCATCTGCAGCAGATCGAAGGCCAGCGCCTTGCCATGGCTGTCGAGGTTGAGCGCGCTGTTGACGCCGCCTTCCAGCACGTCGTCAAGGACGAAATTGAGCGCCTGCAGCCGGGGCAGCACATGGCGCGCGACCTTGCTCGGACTGCGCGCCGCGAAATGCGCGGCCACGCGCTCGGCCGTGACCTGGGCCTCGATCACCGGCCAGAGCAGCGGGTGGTAGGCAATCACGCTGATGTTGCTGCGATTGCCTTTGTCGCCGGTGCGGCCATGGGCCAGGCGGAACAAGGGCAGGCTGAGAAGTGCGCAGGAGGTCATGGCGTTTCCGTAAAAAGGGCGGGCGTGGCGGCCAGCCACCAGCGCCAGCCACAGGGAATCTGTTCGCGCGGCAGCAGGCACGACACGGTCGACAGGCGCGAGCGCAGCTGGGTGCGCACGCCGCCGCCGCCGCCCGGACCGCAGGTGTAGAGCGCGTTGACTTCGCGCAGCAGCACTTCGGCGGCCTTGGCCGTGGGCTGCTCCCAGGCCCAGCGCACGCGCACATCGCGCGGCGCGTCCAGGCTCGTGCTACCCGCATCCCCCTGCTGCGCCAGCTGCGCCAGCCACTGGCCCTGGTCGTCGCCGAGCACGCTGGTCACGCCGATGAAATCGCAGCGCAGCCGGCCTTGCGCACCCAGGCGCGTGGCAATGATCTGGCGTGCCAGCTGGGCACGCGCCAGCGCATGCGCGCCCGCATAGGAAATCTCGGCTTCGGCCAGCCAGCCGCGTTCGCTGCAGACATTGATCTTGAGATGGCTTGGGCGGGCGTGGCCGCGCACGCCTTCAAGCCGCACCTGGTCGGGTCCGACTTCGCTGACCCAGGCCTGGCTGATGTCGGCCACCACGTCGGGCGTCAGATAGGCCGCGGGGTCATGCACTTCGTACAGCAGCTGCTCCTTGACGGTCTGGGCGTTGATCAGCCCGCCGGTGTTTGCCGGCTTGCCAATGGTGCAATTGCCGTCGGCTTCGATGCGCGCAATGGGAAAGCCCACATGGGCCAGATCGGGCACATCCTTGTAGCCCGGGTCGGCGAAGTAGCCGCCGCAGACCTGGGCGCCGCATTCCAGCAGGTGGCCGGCCATGGTGCCGCGCGCCAGCAGATCCCAGTCGTCCCAGGCCCAGCCGTGCCAGGCGACGGCCGGGCCCAGCACCAGCGCCGGATCGGCAACGCGGCCGGCAATCACGATCTCGGCGCCTTCCTGCAGCGCCTGGGCAATCGGCTGGGCGCCGATATAGGCATTGGCGCTGACGATGCGCGCCGCAGGCCATTGGGCGCCGCAGGCGTCCCGCAGGGCCTGGCCATGCTCGGCGCCCATCAGGTCATCGCCGTGCACCAGCGCCATGCGCGGCACGCGCAGGCCCAGTTCTTCGGCCAGCGCCGCAATGCAGGCCGCCGCGCCCGCGGGATTGGCCGCGCCGAAATTGCTGACGATGCGAATGCCGTGCGCCAGGCAGTCGGCAAGCACCGGGCGCAGCAGATCGGCAAGCAGCGGCTCGTAGCCCGCGGCCGGATCGCGCTCGCGCGCCAGCTGGGCCAGCGCCAAGGTGCGCTCGGCCAGGGTCTCGAAAATCAGCACCGCCGGCTCGCTTGCGGCAATCAAGGCGTCGACCACGGGCCGCGCGGCATCCGTGCGATCGCCCGAGAACCCCGCGCCGCAGCCCACAAGCAGCGGCCCGCGGGGCGTGGAGGCAGAATCCGGCCCGTCGGGCCAGCGCGTGGAGTTCAATTCGGGAATGGGGTGGGCCATGGGACAAATATAGAGAATGCGGTTTATGTTGTAAATTCGATGATTTGGATAGATTGATCTGACTCATCTATGAATCTCACCACCCGCCAGCTCCAGGCTTTTGAAGCCCTGCACCAGCACCTGAGCTTCACGCG
The DNA here is from genome assembly GCA_037968595.1 of Comamonas sp. Taxonomy (GTDB): domain Bacteria; phylum Pseudomonadota; class Gammaproteobacteria; order Burkholderiales; family Burkholderiaceae_C; genus Comamonas. Next base: position 9,079 of record JBBKVU010000290.1, on the reverse strand, counting down.
CGCCGCGCAGCAATGCCATCTGTCGCAGCCCGCGTTCAGCGCCCTGATCCAGGGCCTGGAACAAGGCCTGGGATCGCAGCTGTTCGAGCGCAGCACGCGGCATGTGGTGCTGACCTCGGCGGGCCGGGACTTCGCGCCGCATGCGCAGCGGCTGCTGGCGGCCATAGACCAGGCCGTGGAGTCGATGCAGGGCGCGGCCGAACTGCGCGCCAGCCGCGTCACGGTCGCGCTGCTGCCTTCGCTGGCCGCCCACTGGCTGCCGTCGCTGCTGGCGCAGTTCGCGCAAACCCATCCGCAGATCCAGGTGCAGGTGCGCGACGCCTTGAACACGCCCTGCCTTGAAAGCGTGCAGCAGGGCCAGGCCGACTGGGCGCTGTGCACGGCGCTGGCGCGCCACCCCGACCTGCATGCGGCGGCCGTGGCCGAGGAAACCTTCTACCTGGTTTGTCCGCGCGAGCATGCGCTGGCGCAGGCCAGCGCACCGGTTGCGCCCCAGGCCTTGCGCGGCGTGCCTTTCGTGCAGCTCGCCGCCCACACCAGCATACGCGCCAGTGTCGAGGCCTGGCAGGCCGCGGTATATGCCCAGCCGCTGCTGCAGACCTGCATGGAAGTCGAGCAGCTGGCCACCGTCATGGGAATGGTGCGCGCCGGCCTGGGCGTGAGCCTGGTGCCCGCGCTGTCGCTGGCCTATTTCCAGGACCCGGGCATTGCCATCCGCCGGCTCGAAGGCCTGGCGCCGTCGCGCACGATCTACTGGGTGCGCCACCGCCACCAGGGCCTGGGCCCGGCCGCCCAGGCGTTTTACGCCAGCGCCCAGCACTCGCTGCAGGCCTGGCTGCAGGGCCAGGAAGAAATGCACAGCGCGGGCCCGATGTGAAAAGCCGCGCTGCGCGCGTCTGGCTATGATGGCCTGAGCCAGCGCCAACAAGGCGACACCGAACGCGGGACCCAGCACGATGAGCCCACTGCCCCTTTTTCCATTGCGCAGCGAATGCCCGCCCGGCGCCTGCACCTGCGGGCGTGACGCGCTGCTGCAGGACCCGCAAGGCGACCTGCGCATCATGCGCCTCACGCGCGAAGACGAAAAACGCCTGGTGCAGCGGCTGGAAAACCTCGCCAGCCTGGCCGATCTGCGCCACATGCAGCAGCGCATGCAACTGCAGCTGGGGCTGGAACTGCGGATAGAAACCAGCACGCGCGAAGTGCGTACGCTGCGCGGCATCACGATTCTCGTGCTGGAGCGCCCCGGCCTGTGCCGCAAGACCCGCCAGGCGATTCCCGCGGCAATCAAGCGCAGCTTCGAGCTGCGCCCGGAGATTGCGTTTGCCTTGCTTGACGAGGAAAGCCTGTTTGCGCCGGCCGAGGCCGCGAAGCCCTAGCCCAGCTGGGCCTTGAAAAATGCCACCGTGCGCTCCCACGCCAGCTTGGCCGCGGCCGCGTCGTAGCGCGGCGTGGTGTCATTGTGAAAGCCGTGCTGCGTGCCCGCATAGTGGTGCACTTGGTATTTCGCGCCCGCGGCCTTGAGCGCGTCCTCGTAGGCGGGCCAGGCGGCGTTGATGCGCTCGTCGACAGCCGCCAGATGCACCAGCAGCGGGGCCTTGACCTTGGCTGCCAGCGCGGGATCGGGCGTGTTGCCGTAGAACGGCACGGCGGCGCGCAGCTCGGGCAGCTGGGTCGCCAGCCAGTGCGACATGCCGCCGCCGTAGCAAAAGCCGACCACGCCGAGCTTGCCGTCGCCGTCGGCGCGCATGCGCAGCCACTGCGCGGCGGCCAGGAAGTCTTCGCGCGTGCTTTCCTGGTCGAGCTTGGCAAAGGCTTCGCGGGCCTTGTCTTCATCGCCCGGATAGCCGCCCAGCGGCGTCAGCGCATCGGGCGCAAAGGCCATGAAGCCATCGAGGGCCAGGCGCCGGGTCACGTCTTCGATATGGGGATTGAGGCCGCGGTTCTCATGCACCACCAGCACCATGGGCAGGCGCGCCGCGCCTGCGGACGACGGCCGGGCAAGGTAGCCATTGATCTTGCCGTAGACCGAGGGCGTTGGCAGCGAGACGCGCTGCGTGGTCACGCGGCTGTCCTGCGCGGGCACCTGCTGGCCCGCGGCAAAATTGGGGCTCAGCGCAGCAAGCAGGCCGGCCGCCGTGACGCCGGCCTTCGCATAGCGCTGCGCCTGGCCCAGAAAGCTGCGCCTGTCCATGTCGCCATGCACGTAGGCGTCAAAGAGAATCAGCAGTTCCTGGTCGAAATCGGCGGCAGTCAAGCGAGTGGTCATGGCGGCTCCTGAACAAGGGATGGGAAGCAATGATCTTAAGACCTTGCGCCCCATCCACCAACCGCCGCGCGCCAATCGTCAGGGACGCGCCAGGCGCCAGACGTTGCCCACGCCCTCACCCGTGGCGTCACCCGGGCGGCTGTCCTTGGCCCAGTAGTAGAGCGGACGGCCCTTGTAGGCCCACTGGCTGGCACCGTCGTCACGCGTGATGACGCTCCAGTCGCCAATGGGTTTGGCGCCTGCGGGCGCGAGCAGCGGCGGCCAGTTGGTCGCGCAGCCGCCGTTGCACACGCTCTTGCCGCTGCTGGCCGCATCGCGGTCAAACACATACAGCGTCATCTGGTTGGGGCCGACCAGCATGCCGTTCATGGTCGTGGCCGGAGAGGCCTGGGCCTGGCTCATGGGGGCCTTGCTGCTGGGCGCCGTATTGCAGGCGGTCAGAGCGACCGAAGCCAGAAAAGCGATCGAAGCCATACGTAGCATGGAGTACTCCTTTGAGGTTGAAAAGCCGAACAAGGCGCGTGATTGCATCAACCCCGACGCCCGCTGAAGTCACCAAGGAAGTATCTGCCTTTTTGCGCACGGCGTGGTAACCAAGTTCGACCCGGCGTGGTCCGCGGGCCTCACCACAGAGGGCGACGGCGCAGCATGGCCTGGAACTTCTCGTGCACCACCAGGCCACTGTTCAGGCGCATCCAGGGGCTGGTGATGCCGGGGTCGACACTGAAGATGCGGCCCGGCGCCACCGTGATCTGCTCGGCCGTCAGATATTCCGACAGCGCCAGCGAATCCTCCAAGCCGTCAAAGCGCACCCACATATAGAGGCTTTCCTGCGACGCGCAGAAGAAGTGCGCGCCGGCGTCGCCCAGCAACTGGCGCGAATGGCGCGTGGCCTGGGCCACATGCGACTTGAGCGCGCTGATGTGCTTGGCATAGGTGCGCTCGCGCAAGATGGTGTCCACCGTGCGCTCGGCGTACTCCGAGCTGCTCACATGGACGATGGATTTCAGGTCGGCAAGCTCGGACGCCATGTCGGCGCTGCAGGCCAGAAAGCCCACGCGCAGGGCCGCCGACAGCGACTTGGAAAACGTGCCTATGTAGATGGTGCGCTGCAGCTGGTCGAGCGCCGACAGCCGCGTCTGCTCGTGCGGCTTGAGGTCGGCCAGCGGGTCCATTTCCACCAGCAGCAGATTGTATTTTTCCGCCAGCGCCAGCAGCCGCCTGGCCTTGTCGGCGCTGATGTCCGAGCCCGTGGGGTTGTGGCCCACGGACTGCACGAAGAACAGCCGCGGGCGCTTGCGTATCAGCACCTGCTCGAGCACCTCGAGATCGGGGCCGTCGGGCTGGCGCGGAATGCCGGCGATTTCCGCGCCATGCACCTTGAGCTTGGCAAACAGGAAGTAGTAGCCCGGGTCGTCGACCAGCACCGTCGCGCCCGGCGGAATCATGTAGCGCAGCACCAGGTCCATGGCCTGATTGGCGCCGTGGGTCATGAGGATCTGGCGCGGGTCGGCCTCTATGCCGAGCACGCCGAGCTTGCGCACCAGCTGCTGGCGCAGCGGCAGATAGCCGTAGCGGTTGCCGTAGCTGAACAGCGCGCCCAGGCCGCCGCGCGCCACCTTGTGGTGCACGCGGTCCAGGCGCGCGCCCGCCAGCCATTCGGGCGGCGGCATGCCGTCGGCGGCGCGCACGGCCTGGGGATCGTCCTTGAGCTGTTCGCGGATCAGCCAGACCCAGTCCTTGGCCCGGCCCAGCGCGTGGTCGGGAGTGTCCAGGTCACCCGGCGCGGCGATGTCCTTCACATAGAAGCCAGCGCCGCGCCGCGGCTCCACCAGACCGCGCGCGACCAGCAGCTCAAAGGCCGCGATCACGGTGTTCTTGCCGTAGGCGCGCTCGCGCGTGATCTCGCGCAGCGACGGCAGCTTCTCGCCCACCTTGTATGCGCCCTGGCGAATTTCCCTCTCCAGGGATTCCGCGAGGATCTTGAAACCGGCAAGCGGTGTTGGCATGGATCTGTTCTCAATAACTGTACCTGCTGCAAAGGGTACAGCACGCCTACAGTAACGGACAGTCCCGCTTCGCCGGGAATACCCTGATCCACCCTCACCTGCGCTCCAAGGATTTTCATGACCCGTGATTCCCGCCTGCCCAATATGCGTTCCCTGACTCCGCAGCAGCGCCTGCACCGCGTGGCCGAAGCCGCCGGCCTAGACGCGCAGGACCGTGAGTTGCTGGCCCAGGCCGGCGCCCTGCCGCTGGACGTGGCCGACGGCATGATAGAGAACGTCGTCGGCACCTTCGAGCTGCCGCTGGGCATTGCCAGCAACTTCCTGGTCAACGGCAAGGATGTGCTGGTTCCCATGGTGGTCGAGGAGCCTTCGGTTGTCGCCGCGGCCTCGTTCATGGCCAAGCTGGCGCGGGACAGCGGCGGCTTCTTCACGTCTTCAACCGCGCCGCTGATGCGCGCCCAGATCCAGATCGTCGGCATGAGCGACCCCTACGGCGTGCGCCAGATCGTGCTGGAAAACAAGGCCGAGATCATGGCCCGCGCCAACGCCAAGGATACGGTGCTGATAGGCATGGGCGGCGGCTGCAAGGACATCGAAGTGCATGTGTTCGACAGCACGCCGCGCGGCCCCATGGTCGTCGCCCACCTGATCGTCGATGTGCGCGATGCCATGGGCGCCAACACCGTCAACACCATGGCGGAGACGGTGTCGGCGTACATCGAGCAGATCACCTCGGCCACGGTGCGCCTGCGCATCCTGTCGAATCTTGCCGACCTGCGCCTGGCACGCGCGCGCGTGACGCTGTCGCCCGAGACGCTGGCCACGGCCGACTACACCGGCAGCGAAGTCATCGAAGGCGTGCTCGACGCCTACACGTTTGCCAAGATCGACCCGTACCGCGCGGCGACGCACAACAAGGGCATCATGAACGGCATAGACCCGGTGATCGTCGCCACCGGCAACGACTGGCGCGCGGTCGAGGCCGGCGCCCATGCCTACGCCGCGCAGTCGGGCCGCTACACCTCGCTCACGCGCTGGGAAAAGAACGGCGCCGGCCAACTGGTCGGCAGCATAGAGCTGCCCATGCCCGTGGGCCTGGTCGGCGGCGCCACCAAGACCCACCCGCTGGCGCGCTGGGCGCTGCGCGTGATGCAGGTGCAAAGCGCCCAGGAGCTCGGCGAGATTGCCGCCGCCGTCGGCCTGGCGCAGAACCTGGGCGCGCTGCGCGCGCTGTCCACGGAGGGCATTCAGCGCGGCCACATGGCCCTGCATGCGCGCAACATCGCCCTGCTTGCGGGCGCGGCCGGCGCCGACATCCAGCGCATCGCGGCGCAGATGGCGCAGGAAAAGAATGTCAGCGTGGACCGGGCAAAGGCGTTGCTGGCGGCGGGCGAATAAATCGCATGAACGGCCTGTGCTCATGTCTTGAGCGAAGGCCGTTCATGGTTCGAGCCGGCCGCCCAGGCAGGCTCAGCACGAACGGGTTTTGGAGGTCATCCGGTGGTTCCGGGCGCGGCGAAAACCGTGCGGGCTGAGCTTGTCGAAGCCCCGGTATTCCACAGACCCGGCGGCGTCTCCTCAGCCCCGCTTCTTCATCGCCCGAAAATCCAGCATTCCCTCTGCCGCCCGCGGATCGGTGCCGCGCGCGAAGATCGCATGCTTCTGGATCTTCTGCGTTCCCGTGGTGGGAATCTGCGGCGTGAACCAGATCCAGCCCGGAGCCTTGTAGTAGGCCATGGCGCGGTGGCAGTACTGGAAGATATCCTGCGCCAGCGCCATCTGTTCGTCTGCGTCCGGCATGCCGGCCTTGAGCACGATGCAGGCCAGCACCTCTTCTTCGCGCACTTCATCGGCCACGGCCATCACCGCCGCCTGCTCCACCGCGGGGTGGGTCAGCAGCATGGCTTCGACTTCGGCCGCGGCAATGTTCTCGCCCGAGCGCCGGATGATGTTCTTGCGCCGGTCGACGAAATGGAACATGCCGCCGGCATCGCGCACCACCATGTCGCCGGTGTGGAACCAGCCGCCGCGCCAGGCGCTTTCGGTGGCCGCGGGGTCGTCCAGGTATTCGCTGAAGAAGTCCTTGCGCGGCGTATCGGCGGAATGGCGGATGACCAGCTCGCCGGGCGTGCCGTCGGGCACCTCCTGGTCGAGATCGTCGACGGCGCGCGCCTGCACACCCTCGACCGCGCAGCCGAAGGCCCGGGTGCCCACCTGGCGCGGCGCATGGCAGTCGACCATGGGGCGCACCATCTCGGTCATGCCCCAGAGCTCGAGCAGAGGAAAGCCAAAGCGTTCTTCAAAAGCCGCATGCAGCTGCGGCTCGACCCCCGCGCCAAAGCCAAAGCGCACGCAATGCGTCCTGTCGTCGTCGCGCGGTGGCTGCAGCAGCAGCAACTGGATCACCACGCCCAGGTAGTGGACGATGGTGGCGCGCGTCTGGCGCACTTCCTGCCACCAGCGCGAAGGCTGGAAGCGATCGGTCTGCACCTGGCAGCCGCCGGTCAGCAGCATGCAGTAGAACGACAGGATGGAGGCGTTCACATGGAACAGCGGCAGCGGGTTGTAGAGCCGCTCGGCGCCTTCGCGGATGCTGGCCAGGCCGCCGCGCGTCGCATAGGCATGGCCCGCGGCCACTTCGTAATGGTGGGACAGCACGCAGCCCTTGGGCCTGCCGGTGGTGCCCGAGGTGTAGAGAATGCTGGCCGGCGTATCGGGCCCCACTTCTGCGACCTGCGCCGGCCGTGCGGCGGCCGGCAGGCCTTGCGCCCATTGCTGCAGCACCAGCAGCACGGGCTGGTGGCGGCTTTCGCGCAGCGCGGCCTCGGTGGCATCGAGATGGCTTTCAAGCACCAGCAGCAGGTCCAGCCGCGCATGGTCGATCAGATAGGCGAACTCCGCGGGCCGGTAGTCGGGGTTGACGGGCACGCAGCACACACCCAGCGCGTTGAGCGCCAGCTTGTGCAGCATGTGCTCGGGCCGGCTTTCAAGCAGCAGGCCCACGCGGTGGCCCAGGCCGTAGCCGGCCTGCCGGTAGTCGTGCATCAGCTGCCTGACCTGCGCTGCCGCATCGGCGTAGCTGATCTCGTAGCCTTCGGGGTGGTAGCTGCGCGCCGGGTTCACCGGCACCGCCAGCAGGCTGTTGCCCGCATAGGTCTCGGCAGCCGCGAAAAACACTTCGCCAATGCTGCTGGCATCATGAATGGCAATCACATCCGGTCCTTACACGTTCAATGGCTGCCGAGATAGGCGGCGCGGATCTTGGGGTCGGCGCGCAGCGCCTTGCCGCTGCCCTGCATGGTGATGCAGCCGGTTTCCAGCACATAGGCGCGATCGGCCACGGCCAGCGCCTGGTTGGCCATCTGCTCGACCAGCAAAATGGTCACGTCCTTTTGCTGCAGGCCGCGGATGATGGCAAAGATCTCCTTGACGATCAGCGGCGCCAGGCCCAGCGAGGGTTCGTCGAGCAGCAGCAGCTTGGGTTTGGCCATCAGCGCGCGCGCGATGGCCAGCATCTGCTGCTCGCCGCCCGACATGGTGCCGGCCATCTGGTCCTGGCGCTCGCGCAGCCGCGGAAACGCGTCGAACTGGGCCTCGATGTCGGCGTCGATCAGCGCGCGCCCTACCTTGCGGTGATAGGCGCCCAGGATCAGGTTGTCGCGCACGGTCTGGTCGGCAAACACCTGGCGGCCTTCGGGCGACTGCGCAATGCCCAGCGCCACGCGCTGGTGGCCGGGCAGGCGCGTGATGTCCTGGCCGTCGAAAACGATGCTGCCGGCGCTGGCCGGCTCCAGGCCCGACAGCGCCTTCATCAGCGTGCTTTTGCCCGCGCCGTTGCCGCCGATGATGGTGACGATCTCGCCTGCATGCACTTCGAGGCTGATGCCGCGCAAGGCCTGCACCGCGCCGTAGTGCACCTGCAGATCGGTGACTTTGAGCAAGGCTTTCTCAGACATGGCGTTCTCCCAGGCCCATCGGGGCCTCTTCCTCTTCTTCATCGTCGTCCGTGCCCAGATAGGCCGCAATCACGCGTGGATTGTTCTGCACTGCAAGCGGCTGGCCCTCGGCGATCTTCTCGCCGTAGTCAAGCACGATCACGTGGTCGGAAATCGCCATCACCAGATCCATATGGTGTTCGATCAGCAAGATGGTGATTCCCAGGTCGCGGATGCGGCGTATCACTTCGACCAGCTCCGCCGTCTCCTGCGGATTGAGGCCTGCGGCCGGCTCGTCGAGCAGCAGCAGCGTGGGCCGCGTGGCCAGCGCGCGCGCCAGTTCCACGCGCCGCTGCAGACCGTACGGCAGGCTGCCGGCCAGCGCCCGCGCATGCTCCTGCAGGCCGAGAAACTGCAGGATCTCCAGCGACTCGGTGGTGGCGCGGTCTTCATCGCGCGCCGCCGCGGGCAGGCCCAGCAGATACGACCAGAAGCCGGTGCGGATATGCTGGTGCAGCCCGACCTTGACGTTGTCGATCACCGACATGTCGGCAAACAGCTTGAGGTTCTGGAAGGTGCGGCCCAGGCCCAGGTTGCAGATGCGGTAGACCGGCAGGCCGACGGTGCTCCTGCCGCGAAACTCCATCGTGCCCTTGCTCGGTGGCACGATGCCCGACAGGATGTTGAGCAGCGTGGTCTTGCCCGCGCCGTTCGGTCCGATCAGCGAATGCACATGGCCGGACTGTATCTCTATGTCCAGATTGTTGGTCGGCACCACGCCGCCATAGGCCTTGTACAGGCCTTGCGTGCGCAGCAGCACTTCGCCGCTGGGCACGGCAGCGCCGGTCGCCTGCAGGCGCCAGGCG
>JBBKVU010000289.1:0-2768 GCA_037968595.1 Comamonas sp. | reverse complement strand
GCTGCACGCGCTCACGCCGCGCCAGAGCGATGTGTTGCGGCTGATGTGCGACGGCCTGCGCAACAAGGAGATCTCCGAGCAGCTCAACATGACGGAGAAGACCGTCAAGACGCATGTGTCGGCCATCCTGGGCACGCTGGGCGTGCTCAACCGCACGCAGGCGACGCTAGTCGCCCGACGCGGCGGCGTGTTCGGCAAGCCGGTCTAGGCGCACTATGCCCTGGCGGCTGTCGCTCACGACCTTGCCCGCGGCCAGGGCGATCTCGCGCCCGGCGGCGGCAATCGTGTCCGGCCGGTGGGCGACGATCACGCGCGTGATGTCGAGTTGCGCGATCGCCTCGTTGACGACGCGTTCGCGCGCGATGTCCAGATGGCTGGTGGCTTCGTCGAGAAACAGGATGGCGGGCTGCCGGTAGAGCGCGCGCGCCAGCAGCACGCGCTGCTTCTGCCCGCCCGAAAGCACCGTGCCCATGTCACCGACCAGCGTGTTGTAGCCCATGGGCATGGCGCTGATGTCTTCGTCGATCGCGGCGATCGCCGCGCAGCGGCGCGCGCGTTCGGGATCGTGGCGCGGATCGAAGAAGCTGATGTTCTCGGCGATCGAGCCCGCGAACAGCACATCGTCCTGCAGCACCGTGCCCGCGATGCGGCGCAGCGCGCTTGCGCCCGCGGCGCGCGCGGGAGCGCCGTCGATCAGCACTTCGCCTTCGGTGGGCGCGAGAAAGCCCAGCAGGATGCTGATCAAGGTGGTCTTGCCGCAGCCCGACGGCCCGGTGATCGCGACCGACTCGCCGGGGGCGATGCGAAAGCTCACGCCGTCGAGCACATAGGGCTCCTGCGGGCTGTGGCGAAAGCGCAGATTGCGCACTTCGATCAGGGGCGAGCGCCTTGTCTCGTCATCCGCGCGCGGCATGTCGGCCACGGGCTCGGCCGCCTCGCGCACGATGTCGGCCAGGCGCTCGCCGTGCAGCCGCAGCATCTTCACTTCGACGAGCTTGTCGAGCAGCGCCGCGACGCGCTGGTCGAACAGCGTCTTGTAGACGATGAAGGCCAGCAGCGCGCCGACAGTGAACTCGCCGCCCAGCACCAGGCGCGCGCCCAGCCAAAGAATGGCGACCGCAGACAGACCGAACAGCAGGCCGTTGAAGGCGCGAAAGAACAGCGCCCATTTCTGCACGCGCAGGTCGGCATTGATTTCTCGCACCAGCAGTGCCAGCCAGCGCGAGCGCCTGTCGTCCTGGTGCTGGAACAGCTTGATGGTCTTGACGCCGCGCACGGTTTCGAGGAAATGCGACTGCTGTTTGGCTGCGTGCACGATGTGCTCCTCGCTTGCCTGGTGCAGCGGCGCATAGTAGGCCCAGCGCGCGAGGCCGTAGAGCAGCATCGCGCCCACGGCGATCCAGGCCAGCGGCGGGCTGTAGAGGAACATCAGCACCAGCGTGATCACCATCACCAGGCCGTCGAGCAGGGCTTCGAGAAAGGCTGTGGTCAGGGTGTGCCCCATGGTGTCGATCGCGCCGAAGCGCGACACCACGTCGCCCAGGTGGCGCTTCTCGAAGTAGGCCACGGGCAGGCGCAGCAGGTGGGTGAAAACGTTCGTGCGCCATTGGAGATTGAGCGTCGTTCCCATGACCACCAGCATCCAGCCGCGCGCCACCGATGTCAGCTGTTTCATGACCAGCAGCAGGCCGAAGGCCAGCGCCAGCGTGGTCAGCAGATCGCGGTCGCCGGTGTGGAGCACATGGTCCACGACCCACTGGAGGAAGAAGGGTTGCACCACGGTCAGCACTTCGAGCGCCAGCGCGAGCAGCAACACCTGCGTGACGGCGCCGCCCAGGCCCGAGACGCGGCCCATGAGTTCGCGCAGCCGCATGGGCGGGGTGGCGCGCATTGGCTGGAAATCCTGGGCGGGCCAGAGTTCGAGCGCCACGCCGGTGAAGGCATCGGACAGCTCGGCGAGCGAGCATTTGCGCGTTCCCGATGCCGGGTCGATCAGCGTGGCCGAGCCTGCATCGATCTCGGTCAGCACCACGAAGTGGTTGAACTCCCAATGCAATATGCAGGGCAGTTTCAGACGCCCGAGTGCGCCCAGGCCCGCCTTGACGGGGCGCGATGCAAGTCCCAGCTGGCTGGCGACATGGATCAGCGTGGCCAGCGTCGCGCCCTTGAGCGACACGGGAAAGCGCGCGCGCAGCGTCGACAGGCTTTGCTCATGGCCGTGAAAGCCCGCGACCATGCCCACGCAGGCCAGGCCGCATTCGGCGGCTTCGGTCTGCAGCAGCCGGGGCACACGGCGCCTTCCCGCGAGCGACAGGCGTTCGAGCATGGTCACAGTTTCTCCGCCAGGCTTTGGGCGGGATCGAACGCCCATTGGTAGAGGCGGCGCGTCTGCTGCAGCAGATCGGCTTCGAGCCGCATGCCGGGCCGCAGCACGAGTGCCTGGCCTTGCGGGCCCAGCGCCGGCGTGGCCAGCGCGACAGTGATGCGGTACATCGCTTCGCCACCATCGGTGCCTTCGGGCAGCGTGCTGCGCGTCACGGTCTGGACCACGCCGGTCTGCTGGCCAAAGGTCTGATAGGGGTAGGCCGCGAAGCGTATGCGCACGCTGTCGCCGGGCGCGACAAAGCCGATGGCGCGGCTGGGTGCAAGCAGTACGGCCCGCAGCCGCGCAGCCGCGGGAACCAGCGTCGCCAGCGGTCGCCGGCTGTCGACGGCCTGGCCGACGTCGGCGCTCATGGCCGTAACCACGCCCGCCTGGGGCGCGGTCA
>JBBKVU010000288.1:0-5742 GCA_037968595.1 Comamonas sp. | reverse complement strand
ACTATGATTGGACTGTAGGGAGAAGTCTTTTCTGCTTGCCGCGGCAAAGCTTGGGTCGGTGTACTAAAAAAATCCAGAAATTTGATTGGGCCGAGTTTTTCAGGCTATAATCGATAGCTAAGCGGCTGTAGCTCAGCTGGATAGAGTACTTGGCTACGAACCAAGGGGTCGTGGGTTCGATTCCTGCCAGCCGCACCAAACGACAAGCCCCAGAGCAGTGATGTTCTGGGGCTTTTTCGTTTTCGCCGGCGCTCGGCCGCAAATGAAGCACAGTGAAGCGCAAGGACGCGCAGCGTGCGGCGCCGAGGCTGCGTGTTCTTCTGCCGCAGCTGCGGATCAGGGCGCTGCGCAGCTGTCGCAGGCAATGCGGCGCTGCGCATTGGGGGCGGCATCCTGGTGGGCGAAATCTTCCGTGGTGAGAATCTGCCGGGCCACGGCGTCGCCCTGGTCCGCCGCCCGCTGCAGCCACTTGACGGCTTGCGACGCGTCCTGAACCACGCCACGGCCACTGGCATACATCAGCCCCAGATGGTTCTGCGCCTTGGCATGGCCCTGGTTCGCCGCCAACTGCAGCCACTTCACGGCTTCCCGGTCGTCGCGGTCGACATCGATTCCACGTTCATATTTGCTGCCCAGGGTGAACTGCGCAAGCGCATTTCCCTGATTCGCGGCGCGGCGGTACCACGCTAGGGCCTGGGCTTCGCTTGCCATGACGCCTTGTCCGTTGGAGTACATGGACGCCAATGCGGTCTGGGCCTCGGGCAATCCGCGTTCGGCGGCCCGGCGGTACCACTGGACCGCGCTGCGGTCGCTTTGCGCCACGCCCTGGCCGGCTTCATACATTTGGCCCAGCTTGTGCTGTGCCCGGGAGTCGCCGTGCCGGGCCTTTTCAAGCATTTCGGTGGGCTGGCAATGCGCCCGGCCGGCCGCCAACAGCAGGCAGGTCGCAACCGTCATCTGAAGCATTTTCTTCATCTCCACTCCTTTTTGGTGAGGTTAACAATCGAATATTAGATATCAATAGATTTTAACTATAGACTATCCGATGCCTGCTGTCCAGAGTTCAAGCCTTTCGTGTTGCACTCAAGAAGCCCGAGACTTTTGCGGCAGCGCTTTTGATGCAAAGATCGGCGCATGAGCAAAGCCTTCACCAAAGAATCAGATGCCGGGGATGACGACGACGAGCTGGGCGCGTTGCCGCCCATTCCCGCGGGCAGCAAGAACTACATCACGCCCCAGGGATACCAGCGGCTGCGCGACGAGTTGTTTGCGCTGATCGATACCGAGCGGCCGCAGATTGTCGATATCGTCCATTGGGCGGCAAGCAACGGCGACCGTTCCGAAAACGGCGACTATCTCTACGGCAAGAAGCGCCTGCGTGAGATCGACCGGCGCATACGCTTTCTGACCAAGCGCCTGGAAATTGCCGAAGTGGTCGATCCCACGGTGCACGCGGGCAGCGAACAGGTCTTCTTTGGCGCGACCGTGACCTATGCAGAGGACGACGGCGAGGAGCGCAGCGTGACCATCATGGGCATAGACGAGGCCAACAGCGCCCAGGGCGAGGTCAGCTGGATCTCGCCGGTGGCGCGCGCGCTGCTCAAGGCGCGCGTCGGCGACGAAGTCACGCTGCAGACCCCGGGCGGCGTGCGCCTGCTGGAGGTGCTGGAAGTGCGTTACCCCGAAGCGTAGCCCTGGCCGACCACGAAGTCGCACAGGTGGGGCTTCCAAGCCCAGGCATCCTCTACAGCCAAGGCACTGGCGCGGTCCAGCAGGGGGGCAGCGAGCAAGCGCCGCCGCGCAGCGAGGCTGCCGTGCCTGGCCGGCCGCCCCCCTCCGCCGAAGGTTGAGAGGGGGAAGCCAGGGCGGCCCATGCCGCGAAACCGCTCAGGGGGTGTTAATCCACACTCGGCATGATGCGCATGGCCTTGATCACCACCGGCGCGCGGCGCAGGTTGCGCAGCGCGGCTTCGACCTGCTGCTGGTTCTTGACCGAGACCACGAAGCGCAGGTCGGTCGTTCCCATGGGGGCTTCATCGACCATTTCCAGGTGCTGGATGTCGACTTCGGCGTCTGTAAGCTCGGACGCGACGCGTGCCAGAACACCCTTGCCGTTCCTCACGGTGACGACAATGCCGCTTTCGAACAGCTGGGTCAGGCCTTCGGCCCATTCGACGGAAATGAAGCGGTCCGGGTCTTTCTCGTAGAGCCGTTTGACGATGGCGCAGCGCGCATGGTGGACCATCAGGCCTTCGCCGCGGCCCAGGTAGCCCAGGACCGGGTCGCCCGGCACGGGCCGGCAGCAATGCGCGAAACGGATGGAGGCGTTGGTGCTGCCGTCGAGCGTCACCGTGCCTTGCGAGATCTTGTCCTTGGCGCTGTAGCGCTCCTGGCTCAGCAGCACGGCGTTCGGGCGCTGGCCATGGTCGCCCAGCAGCACCATGATGCGTGCCGCGACCAGGCTGGCAATGCGCCGGCCCATGCCTATGTCGGTCAGCAGTTCGCTGCGGCTGCGGTTGCCGGTGTCCTGCAGCAGCTGGTTCCACAGGACCTCGTTGGCGTCGTCCTGCGGTGGCAGGTGCTCTATGCCCTCGGCGCGCAAGGCCTGCGACAGCAGTTTCTCGCCCAGGTTCGCGGATTCGCTCTGCGCGGAGGTCTTGAGATGGTGGCGGATCTTGGAACGCGCGCGCGCGGTCTTGACGAAGCCCAGCCAGGCGGGGTTGGGGCGGGCGTTCTCGGCGGTGATGATTTCAATCACATCGCCGCTCTTGAGTTCGGTGCGCAGCGGCACGTCCTCGTTGTTGATGCGTGCGGCCGTGGCGTGGTTGCCGATCTTGCTGTGGATGGCATAGGCGAAATCGACCACCGTGGCGCCGCGTGGCATGGCCATGATTTCGCTCTTGGGCGTGAACACATAGACCGCGTCGGGGAACAGATCGACCTTGACATGGTCCCAGAACTCGGTGGCGTCGCGCGTCTCGTTCTGGATGTCGAGCAGCGACTGCAGCCACTGGGTGCTCATCTGCTCGGTGTCGCCGGGGCGCTGCTGCGCCTGGTAGAGCCAGTGCGCGGCGATGCCGGCTTCGGCAACGATGTGCATTTCCTCGGTGCGCATCTGGAACTCTATGCTCACGCCGGAAGGGCCGACCAGCGTGGTGTGCAGCGACTGGTAGCCGTTGTTCTTCGGAATCGCGATATGGTCCTTGAACTTGCCGGGCACGGGCTTGTACATCTGGTGCAGTACACCCAGCGCCGTATAGCAGTCGGTGACCGACGGCACGATGACGCGAAAGCCATAGATGTCCGTGACCTTGGCGAAGCTCTGGTGGTTCTTCTCCATGCGCAGGTACAGCGAGTACAGCGTGCTTTCGCGGCCCGCGAGCCGCGCCTGCAGGCCCTGGCGTGCAAACTGCGCATCGACTTCGGTCTGCACGCGCTGCACCAGGTCACGGCGTCGGGTGCGCGATTTGGCAATCGCCTTGGACAGTGTCGAATAGCGCCAGGGGTGAAGATGGCGAAACGACAGGTCCTGCAGTTCGCGGTAGGTCTGGTTCAGGCCCAGGCGATGCGCGATGGGCGCGTAGATCTCGAGGGTCTCCGATGCAATCCGCCCCCACTTGCTGCGCGGCATGTCGGACAGCGTGCGCATGTTGTGCGTGCGGTCGGCAAGCTTGATGAGAATGACGCGCACATCGCGCGCCATGGCCAGCAGCATCTTGCGAAACGATTCGGCCTGGTTTTCTTCGCGGGTATTGAACTGCAGCTTGTCGAGCTTGGTCAATCCGTCGACCAGTTCGGCCACGGGCGTGCCGAAACGCACGGCCAGGTCGCCCTTGGTGACGCCACAGTCTTCCATCGCGTCGTGCATCAGCGCCGCCATCAGCGCCGGCGCATCGAGCTTCCAGGATGCGCACAGCGCGGTCACGGCAATCGGATGGGTGATGTAGGGGTCGCCGCTGCTGCGCCACTGGCCGGTGTGGGCCTGGTCGGCAAACAGATAGGCCTGGCGGACCTGTTCGATGCTGGCGGCGTCCAGATAGCCCAGGTTGTCGAGCAGGGCGGCAAATGCGGCCCGGGAAACGGCGGTGGCGGATGCGGCTGCGGTGGCAGCGGCCTGCGTGGAAACGCCGGCCGCACTCGCCTGGCTCTCTGGTGCCGGGGCATTGACAGGGAGGTTTACGTCTTGGACAGGTGACTGGGGCTGGACCGCTTTCATACCTTTAATGTAGCGCGCTCTCTGATAGGTTTCCTATTGCACAAAAAAAAGCACCGCAAAGCGGTGCCTCTGTTGCCATTTCGGCGCGCTCCGGTCAGCCCGGAACCTTCTTGAGCATCTCCAGGCCGACCTTGCCGGCGGCGATCTCGCGCAGGGCGGTGACCGCCGGTTTGTTCTTGCTTTCGATCTTGGCCGTGTGGCCTTGGCTCAGCATGCGGGCGCGGTAGGTTGCGGCCAGAACGAGTTGGAAGCGGTTGGGGATTTGCTCCAGGCAGTCTTCAACGGTGATGCGTGCCATCAGGATACTCCAGGGGAAATTCAGGTGATATTGAGCGACTCGAAGGTATCGGCACGCGCACTTCGCTGGGCCGCATACTTGAGTCGCTGGGCGTGAATGATCGCTTTCAGATCAAAAAGCGCAGTCTCGAACAACTCGTTGATTATAACGAAGTCGAACTTTTGCACCTGGGCCATTTCCTCGGAAGCGTTCTTGAGGCGCAATTCGATGACTTCGGGAGCGTCCTCGCCGCGGTTTTCCAGACGCGCGCGCAGCTCTTCCCAGCTCGGCGGCAGGATGAAGATCAGCACCGCCTCGGGAAAGGCCTGCTTGACCTGCAGCGCGCCCTGGTAGTCGATCTCGAGCAGCACATCGGCGCCGCCAGCAAGCCGATCGGCAAGCGCGCGCTTGGACGTGCCATAGCGCTTGCCGTGGACATTGGCCCATTCGAGGAAGGCATGGTTGGCGACCATGGCGTCGAATTCCTGCTCGGACGCGAAGAAGTATTCGCGCCCGTGCTTTTCCTGGCCGCGCGGCGCGCGCGTGGTGTGCGAGACCGAAGGCGAGACATGGGCGTCGAGCTCGCGCAAGGCCTTGACCAGGCTGGACTTGCCGGCCCCACTGGGGGCGGCGACGACAAAGAGATTTCCGGGATGTTGCATAAGGAATCGGTGCGCGGGGTTGGCGGCGTCTTGCAAAAAGGGCGCTTGCGCGCCCTGTGGAATGGTGGTTTATTCGATGTTTTGCACCTGCTCGCGCATCTGCTCGATCAGCACCTTCATGTCGACACTGATGCGGGTGAGCTCGAGCGCGGCGGACTTGGAGCCCAGCGTGTTGGCTTCGCGATGCAGTTCCTGGATCAGGAAATCCAGGCGCTTGCCGATTTCGCCACCCTTCTTGAGCAGGCGTTCGATTTCATCGAGATGCGAATCCATGCGCGTGACTTCCTCGGCCACGTCGATGCGGATGGCAAAGGCCGTGGCTTCGGTCAGCGCGCGGTCCTGCGCGGCCTCGGGCGCGACCGAACCTTCGGCCAGCGCCATCGCGTCTTTCCAGCGCTCGACAAAGCGCTGGCGTTGCTGCTCGACGAGCTGCGGAATCAGCGGGGTGGCGGTCAGCGCGAGCTGGCGCAGCTGCTGCAGCGCCTGGTCTCGGCGCAGGACACCATCCAGGCCTGGCTGCCCAACGCCCGGCCCTTGAGCGTCTCCGACGCGCTGCGCCTGTGCGGCGCCAACGAAGGCGACCGTGG
>JBBKVU010000287.1:0-4013 GCA_037968595.1 Comamonas sp. | reverse complement strand
GCCGATGCCGTCGACCATGCCGTCGCCGACGCAGTCCGCCTGCTCCTGGGTGACCTCGAAGGTCTGGTTCTCGCTGTCCATGATCGAGTCGGAGATCGCCTTGCTGGCCGCGTCGTCGTCGGAGCCACCGCAGGCGCCGAGCAACAGGGCGAGCGCGGCCGTGGCTCCGATGGTCCGGAACTTCATTGACTTCCCTCCGTTGGTGATGCGGGCACCTGACCCTAACTGTCACGAGGAACCGGGCTCCCCACATGGGCCACATGGGGGCTCCCTCGCGGGGGGCAACGAGGGCGGAGGAGCGCGCGGCGGCGTACGAGCCGGGAGGTAGCATCGCGGCACTGCCAGGCGACGGGGCGCCGGCGGGACACCCCGACGAACCAGGAGGACGACGTGCGCACGCTGGCCGTTCTCCTGGCGACGCTGGTCGTCGCCACCGGCTGCAGCGGCACGGAGGAACAGGGCACCAACACCGACCCTGAGCAGGTCGACGCGGTCGAGGCTCCCGAGCTCGGCGCCTGCCGCAACCTGACACCGGACGATGTCGCCGCGTCCAGCAACGCCACGATCACTGTCGACTGCGCCGAGGGCCACACCGCCCAGACCTACGCCGTCGGCAGCCTGCCCGACGAGTTCGCCGACGTCGACTATGACGACGACGCCTTGGGTGACTTCGCCTACCGCGCCTGCAGCCAGCGGTTCGCCAAGTTCGTCGGCGGCGACGAGAGCCTCGTGATGCGCAGCGTCGTGAGCTGGGCCTGGTTCCGGCCGTCACAGGAGGCCTGGGACGACGGCGCGCGCTGGTACCGCTGCGACATCGTCGGCGGCGGTGACCAGAGCAAGACCTATGTCAACCTCCCCGCCGATGCGAAGGGCCTGCTGTCCGGCCGGGTCCGCGACGCCTGGATCGTGTGTGCGCCCGGGCCGACGGTGGCTGGCTCCGCCCGGGTGCCGTGCACGGAGCCACATGCCTGGCGCGCGGTCAGCACCATCAAGCTCGGCGAGCCCGACGACAAGTACCCCGGCGACCGGGTGGTCGAGGTGAAGTCCCGTGACTTCTGCGACAAGTCCGTCGGCGCCCTCCTCGACTACCCCGTCTCCTATGACTTCGCCTACACCTGGTTCCACGAGGCGGAGTGGGAGGTCGGCAACCGACGCTCCATCTGCTGGGCGAAGACCGAGCGGTGATCCGCTCGTTGGCCGTGCTGCTCGCCGGCGTACTCCTCGCCGGGTGCAGTGTGATGACGTCAGAGTCGCCTGAGTCCGGCCAGTCCCCGTCTCCGACCGCGACCCAGCCCAGCGCCACGCCCACGCCCAGCGCGACCAGGTGGATCAGCGCCGAAATCTCGTCGACTTCCACCGCGTCCTGCACCGCCAGGCCTTCGCGGCGCACGAAGCGCTCGACCATGCGGCCACCAAACGAGGTGCGTTCGTAGCGCAAGAACGGCTGGGCCTGCACCAGTGCACGCCAGTCGCGGCCCTTGAGCGTCGCGGGCACCAGCAGCACAAAGGGCTCTTGCACCAGCGGCTGCCAGGTGAGCTCGGGCAACATGCCAAACGGCGGGCGGATGATGAGCGCGGCGTCGATCTTGCCGGCGTCGAGCTCGTCCATCAGCCCCATGGAAATTCCCGGCGTCACATGCACGCGCAGCTGCGGGTGGGCCGCGCGCAAGGCGCCTATCGCGCGCGCCAGCAGCGTGGGCTGGGCCGAGGCAATCGCGCCTATGCGCAGCAGGCCGGACGCAGCGGTCTCACCCGGCAGATCGGCCAGCTGGGCATAGAGGTCCTGGATCTGCTCGGCGCGCGCCAGCGTGGCCTGGCCCGCGGCGTTGAGGGTCGCCGAGCGGCCGGTGCGATCGAACAGCGCGAACCCCAGCGATTCCTCGAGCCGCTTGATCTGGCTGCTCACGGCCGACTGCGTGAGCCCTATGCGCTCGCCGGTCGCGGCAAACGTGCCGTAGCGGCACACGGCAATGAAAGTCTTGAGCTCGCTCAGCATGTTCAGCCGGAAATTGCCGCTTGCCCAGGCACAGGGCCTTGCTCGCCGCGCGCCAGCGCATCGGCCGCGGCGTTCCTGTGGCGCGGAATCCAGCGCACCTGCACGCTGTCGAACAGCGCCAGCAGCGCGCGCGCCTGCGCATAGATTTCAGCCAGGCGCGCTATGGGCTTGGGGCTGGCCAGGCTCAATTGCTCGGCCAGGATGCTGTTGTCGGTGTGCAGCAGCACCTGGCGCGCCTGCCGTGCGTGCAGCCATTGCAGCGCGTGAATCGCCGCCAGCGCCTCGGCTTCGTTGTTGCAGCCGGAATGCGCCAGCGCCAGGCTGAAGCTGTGCGCGCTGCCGTCGGCCGCGTGGGCAATGCCGCCTATGCGCATGCGCCCGGGATTGGGCGTCGCGCTGCCATCGATGTAGACCGTCCAGAGTTGCGAATCCATGCGGCTAGCTTACCCGCATCGCGCTGCGACCTGTGCCGATGAAGGCCGTTTTCCTACAGCCGCGCGCAATTGCGCGCACTACATTGAACAGCGTATTGACTAGAGGAAACACCGGGCCATGAAGAAAACCGAGAAGAAAACCACGGCCGCCGTCGCCAAGACCGTCGCCAGGCAAAAGGACATCCAGGCCCGGCAGAACGCGGCGGACAAGAAGCCCAGGAAAACCAAGCCCGCACAGCCTGCACCCGGCCCGGGACGCAAGTCGCCTGCCGCTCCCATGAGCCGCCAGCATCTGACCAAGCCCGGCAAGGAAGCGCAGATGCAGCAGCAGCCCCAATATGACGCGCCCGCCTACCAGGGCAGCGGCAAGCTCAAGGGAATGACGGCGCTGATCACGGGCGGCGATTCCGGCATAGGCCGGGCGGTGGCGATTCTGTTTGCGCGCGAAGGCGCGAATGTCGCGATTGCCTATCTGAACGAGCATGAGGATGCCGACAAGACCTGCGCGCTGATCGAGGCCGAAGGCGTGAAAAGTCTGGCGATCTCCGGCGACATCAAGAGCGCGAAGTTCTGCAGCGATACGGTCAAGAAGGTCGTCAAGCAGTTCGGCGGTCTCAACGTGCTGGTCAACAATGCAGCTTTCCAGGAGCATGCGGATACGCTGGAAGACCTGAGCGACGAGCGCATAGAGGAGACCTTCCGCACCAATATCTTCGGCTACATGCACATGGCCAGGGCCGCCCTGCCCCATCTTTCCAAGGGCGACTGCATCATCAATACCGGCTCGGTGACGGGACTGCGCGGCAGCGCCAAGCTGCTGGACTATTCCGCGACCAAAGGCGCCATTCACGCCTTCACCAAGGCGCTGGCATCGAATCTCGCGGGACAGGGAATCCGCGTCAATGCCGTGGCGCCCGGGCCGGTGTGGACGCCGCTCAACACCGCCGACAAGAGCGGCGACGATCTCGCCCAGTTCGGCAAGGACACCGACCTGGGCCGCGCTGCCCAGCCTGAGGAGATCGCCCCCGCCTATGTTTTTCTTGCCGCGCCGAGTTGCGCCAGCTACATCACCGGCATCGTGCTGCCCATCACCGGCAGCGTGGGCGGCTGAGTACCCCGGACGCTTGTGCCCGGATTTCTTGCCCGGGCTTTGACGCTACACTTACCTACCGAAAGGTAAATAGGGTTTTCACCCTCGTCCGGTCAGCGCCGCGCGCAGCGACAAGGGCTTGCGGCGCGCGCCGCGTCACCTATACTTTTCCTTCCACCAGAACAAAAATGGGAGCACGATGGCAACTCGTCGTCCAAAAGAAGACACGGCCGCAGCGACCGAAGCCTTCAGGCCGCGCGTCGACAACCGACCGGAACAGATCATAGGCATTGCCTGCAGGCTATTTGCCCGGCGTGGCTACGAAGGCACGTCGCTGCGCGACATCGCCGAGGAAGCCAAGATCACCAAGGCCGCGCTGTACTACTACTTTCCCAACAAGGATGCGCTGTACGAACGGGTCGTGCTCGAATCGCTGGAAACACTGGTCACCATCGTGTCCGCTGCGGTGGCGGAACACAAGTCGCCCACAGAC
>JBBKVU010000286.1:0-3008 GCA_037968595.1 Comamonas sp. | reverse complement strand
GGCCGGGCTGTTGCGGCCCTGGGGCCGGCCCGCGGCGCGCTGCTCGGCCGTGGTGTAGACCCAGTGCGGCGGAATGTCGGGAGCATCGGTTTCCAGCACCAGCGCCGACAGCGGCAGCTCGGCGGCAAGCCGGCGCAGCTTGTGCGCGCGCTCATAGGTTGCGGCGCCGCCAAAGCCCAGCTTGAAGCCCAGATCGATGAACATCTGCGCCTGCTGCGCGCTGCCGTTGAACGCATGGGCAATGCCGCCGCGCACCGGGGTGGCGCGCAGTTGCTGCAGCAGCTTGTCGCTGGACTGGCGCACATGCAGGATCACGGGCAGATCGAAGCGCCGCGCCAGAGCGATCTGCGCGCGGTAGATCTGCAGCTGCTTTTCGGCGTCCAACCCGGGAACGAAGAAATCCAGGCCGATCTCGCCCACCGCCAGCAGCCGCGCATCGTCGCGCCGCGCGGCCAGCTCCTGCGCCAGCAGATCGAGGTCTTCGTCGCCCGCCCGGGGCGTGTACAGCGGGTGGATTCCCAGCGCATAGCTGTCGCCGCCGGCATGCGCGAGTTCGCGCACCGTGGCCCAGTTGCCGCGCTCCACGGCGGGAATCACGCAATGGCCCACGCCGGCGCTGCGCCCCGCGGCACGCACTTCGCTGCGGTCCGCGTCGAATTCAGGCGCATCGAGGTGGCAGTGGGTGTCTATCCAGAAAGCCATTGCGCCCTGCCCGGCTCAGCCCAGCTGCCCCTGGACGATGCGCACCACGCGGTCGCACTTGGCGGCCAGCGACTCATCGTGCGTGACCATCACAAAGGCCGTGCCCTTGTCGCGCGCCAGGCCCAGCATCAGCGCGAAAACCGCGTCGGCCGTGCTGCGGTCGAGATTGCCCGTGGGTTCGTCGGCCAGCACGCAGGCCGGCTCGGTCACCAGGGCGCGCGCGATCGCCACGCGCTGACGCTCGCCGCCCGACAGCTCGGACGGGCGGTGCTGCACGCGGTCCTGCAGGCCGACCAGCGCCAGCATCTGGCGCGCGCGCTCGCGGCATTCGGCCACGGGCAGGCGGCGTATGCGCAGCGGCATGGCGACGTTGTCGAGCGCGCTGAACTCGGGCAGCAGATGGTGGAACTGGTAGATGAAGCCCAGGTGCTGGTTGCGCAGCTTGCCCTGCTCCTGCGGCGACAGGTCGTTCAAGGCCTGGCCCTTGAGCCAGACGCTGCCTTCGCTGGGCGCGTCCAGTCCGCCGAGCAGGTGCAGCAAAGTGCTCTTGCCCGAGCCCGAGGCGCCGACCACGGCCAGGGTTTCACCCGCGGCCACCGACAGGTCTACGCTGCGCAGCACCTGCACATCGAGCCGGCCTTCGGTGAAACGTTTGCTCAGCGAGCGCGCCTGCAATACAACAGCTTGGGAATTATTCATAACGCAGCGCCTCCGCAGGGTTCACGCGGCTGGCACGCCAGCTGGGATAAATCGTCGCCACAAACGACAGGATCAGGGAAATGACGGCAATCGGCGCGATGTCGGAGCTTTGCGGCTCGCTGGGCATCTTGCTGATCAGATAGATGTCCTTGGGCAGGAAGCTGGCGTTGAACGCATGCTCTATGGCCGGCACGATCACGTCGATGTTCAGCGCAATGCCCAGGCCCAGCGCCAGTCCGGCCAGCGTGCCGATCACGCCGACCATCGCGCCCTGGACCATGAAGATGGCCATGATGCTTTGCGGGCTGGCGCCCAGCGTGCGCAGGATGGCGATGTCGGCGCGCTTGTCGGTCACGGTCATGACCAGGGTCGACACCAGGTTGAAGGCCGCGACCGCGACAATCAGCGTCAGGATGATGAACATCATGCGTTTCTCGAGCTGCACGGCCGAGAACCAGGTCTTGTTCTGCTGCGTCCAGTCACGAATCAGCAGCTGGTCGGTCAGCGAGTCTGCAAGCTGGCGCGCGACGGCCGGAGCTTCGTGCAAGTCCTTGATCTTCAGGCGTATGCCGGTCGGGCCTTCGAGGCGGAACAGCCGCTGCGCATCCTCGTGGTGCAGCATCACCAGCGCCGAGTCGTATTCGTAGTGGCCCGAGTCGAAAGTGCCGGCCACCGTCATCTGCTTGAGGCGCGGCACCACGCCGGCGGGCGTGACCTGGCCGCCGGGAACGATCAGCGTCACCGCGTCGCCGGTGCGCACGCCCAGCGAACGCGCCAGCTCCACGCCCAGCACCACGCGGAACTCGCCGGGACCCAGCTGCTTGATGGCCTGGGCATTGGCGGGCAGCAGATCGGTGACTTCGTGCTCGAGCGCGGGATCTATGCCGCGCACCAGCGTGCCTTTCATGTCTTCGCCGCGCGCGATCAGCGCCTGCGAGAACACGAACGGCGCCGCGCCCACGACTTCCGGATTGCGCTTGGCTTCGGCCAGCGTGCGCTCCACGCTGGGCAGCGCCGCGCCCTGGGGCGCGAAGATTTCAATGTGGGAAACGACGCCAAGCATGCGGTCGCGCACTTCCTTCTGGAAGCCGTTCATCACGCTGAGCACGATGATCAGCGCGGCAACGCCCAGCGCAATGCCCAGCATGGACACACCGGAGATAAAGGAGATGAAACCATTGCGGCGCGTTGCGCGTCCCGCACGGGTGTAACGCCAGCCCAAGGCTAGCTCATAGGGTATTTGCATGGTGGTCGCATTGTGGCATTGCCAGGGCATGCCCCTGGGAATGCGCGGGAGGTTACGGATATAGGCTCAGCGCTGGCCTTTGCTGCGCTCCACGCGCGGCAAGCCGGCATAGCGGCTGTCGTTCTCCAGCGCCTGCGCCTGCTGCTGCAGCCGGGCGAGCATGGCATCGAACTGCGCCAGTTCGGTGTCATCCAAGGCCGCGACCAGATCGACATGCAGCTGCGCCATGCGCGGCAGTATCAGCGCATACATGCGCCGGCCCTCTTCGGTCAGGTACACGGCAATCCGGCGGCGGTCGCCCTGGATGGGCGTGCGCTGCACCCAGCCGCGCGCCTCGAGGCGGCTGAGCGCGCGCGAAGTC
>JBBKVU010000285.1:0-2725 GCA_037968595.1 Comamonas sp. | reverse complement strand
AATCAAGGGCGATTTGATCCTCGACCGCCAGCTATTCCAGCCGGCCCGGCCCGATATCGGCGCACTGCCCTTCGATGAGTCGGCAGAGTTCCGCTACAACGTCATCCCCGATGCGTTATTGCTGAACACTAATTTGCTCGATATCAACATGAACTCGACGGACCGGCAATTGAGCATCCTGATGCAGCCGCCGCTCGAGAATGTCAGCATCACGAGCGACATGAAGCTGGTCAAGGGCAGCTGCGCCAGATGGGAAGATGGCTGGCGCCCGCCCGAGTACCGGCGCGATGCGAGCGGCAAGCTACAGGTGATCCTGCACGGCACCTTCCCACAAAATTGCAGCAAGGCCACCAGCATCAATGTGCTCGACCGCAACGATTATGCGGACCGCTTGTTCCGTGCGACCTGGAAACGCCTGGGTGGCACGATCACGGGCGCGGTGCGCGAAGCGCCGGCAACAGGCTTGCCGCCGACGGCCGAACCGGTCGGTACGCGCATGCTGGCCGACCATGTGGCGCGCGCCTTGCCGGAGGTCTTGCGCGATATCAACAAGACGTCCGATAACACCCTGGCCCGCACGCTGTTCCTGAGCCTGGGCAGCTTGCAAAGCGATGGCTGGCTGGGCAGCCGCCCCGTCGCCATGGCGGTGCCGGAAGATACGGCCAGCCGGGCGCGGCTAGTCATCCAGGAATGGTTCCAGCGGCACAATATCGACACCCAGGGCATGCTGGTCGACAACGGTTCCGGCCTGTCGCGCACGGGACGCATTGCGCCGGCGCAACTGGCCGGCGTGCTGCAAGCGATGCAGCAAAGCCCGTGGGCGCCCGAGTTCCAGTCCAGCCTGCCCATCGCCGCACTGGACGGCACCATGCGCAAACGCATGCTGAACAGTCCGGCCGCCGCGCGCGCGCGCATCAAGACGGGTACATTAAAAAATGTGGTGGCCATCGCCGGCTACGTGCCCGACGCAAACAACCAGCTGTGCGTGGTGGTCGCCATGATCAATAGCGACCTGGTGGGTAACGGCAATGGCCGCGCCGCTGTCGATGCGCTGATCGAGTGGGTGGCCAGGAGCGGCGCCACGCCGGTGGTGGCTGGCCAATAAGGCCGGTGCAGCGGCCTAGCGTGGTGCGCTGGCTAAGGCCAGGCGCAGCACGTACACGGCGGCGGTGCTGATCAGCAAGACCGTCACCAGCGACGCTTCCACGCCGAAGGCGCCGCCCGTCAGCAAGGCATTGCCCAGCAGTTCGCCGCGCAGCAGGCCATCCGTGGCCGCATGGCCCGAAACCGTCGAAGAGAATACCTGGCCGACGCAGTAATTCCAGCCGATATGCGTGCCGATGCATACCCACAGCCGGCGCGTCTGCATGTACAGGGCCGCCTGCAGCACGCCATACGCAACAAGCGCGATGATCGCCAGCAGCGAAAAGCCCGCATTGGGCAAATAGGCCAGCGCGAACACCAGGGATGAGATCCCGATGGCGGCCTTGCTGCCCAGCGCACGTGCGGTCACGCCAAAGAGCACGCCTCGAAACATCATCTCCTCGGCCATGCCGACGAGCACCAGTTCGGCCAGCGGAAACAGCAACAAGACGCTCAAGGCATTGACGCCGCTAAACTGATATACGCCCAGCGCAGCGAGCACAACAAAGGTGAGGGCGACCAGTCCGGCGCCGAGCAGCAATCCACGTCCCAGTTCACGCGCCATGCCCGGCATCGCCAGTTCCACCGGTTGACGCTTTTCGATGTGGCGCACATAGAAACGGTAGCCGCACCATACCAGTACTGCCGCCAGCAACTGCGGCCACAAGATGCGGTAAGACTTCTCCACCAACTGGGAAGCGATGATCATGGTCAGCGGCACCGGGGCAAACGTCAGCACCATGCCCAGCACAATCTGCAACAGGGGATAGGCCATCAGGCGAGCCAGGGAAGATTTTTTGCTTGCCATGCTCAGGGTGTTGTCCATCATCGCGTTCCTCGTGGGTTGTCAGGGAGTGGCTGCTACTTTCTTGCTTGCATCGCGGATGCGCTCGCCGAATGAACGCTGTTCCAGAATCGTGATGGCTTGCGCCAGGCATGTTGATAAAGGAAATGCCAGTTCAGCATCCAGGCTGTCGGCGGCGCACTTGGTCGCTTGCCAGCACATCTGCAGATGGGGCAACAGTGCCTCGCCCTGGCTGCTCAGGCGTACCACACGCTGCCGGCCATCCTCGCCACCGGCAGCCACCAGCAGCAAGCCCTCCTTTTTCATCAGTGCCACCGTTTGTGTGACTGCTGGCTGCGTGATGCCGGCCAGCTCGGCCAACTGGCCGATGGTCGCGCTCTGCTGTTGTGCCAGCACCCGCATCACTGGCGTGTAGCGCGGCCGGTAATCGAGGCCCGCGGCCGCATAGGCTTGCTGGACCGCGCCATCAAGCAGTTCGATCAGGTGCCGTAGTTGTGTTCCGAGTCCTTGTTTCATGTAGCAATAGTAGCAGAATATATATAAGTGCTTATATAAACATGGTGAGTTGTTGCATTTTGCACACGATGCACTTGGTGGGTGCCTGAAAACGGGAGGGGAGCGGCAAGGAATCAGCAGACGAAAAAAAACCCGACCATTTCTGATCGGGTTTTTCTCTACTACGAATAACAAGCCTGACGATAACCTACTTTCACACTGGTTGCAGCACTATCATCGGCGCAAAGTTGTTTCACGGTCCTGTTCGGGATGGGAAGGGGT
>JBBKVU010000284.1:0-7514 GCA_037968595.1 Comamonas sp. | reverse complement strand
GGGCGCGCCAGGCGTGGCCGTCGGCGCGCGCTTCGGGGGAGGTGATCCATTGGCTTTGGCCGTTGGCCAGCGCTGTCGTGCCGTCCAGCGAGGCCGCGGCTTTCATCCGCACCCAGGGCGTGCCGCGCACCATGCGGCTCAGAAAGCCGATATTGAGTTCACGCGCTGCGTCGGCCCCAGGGCCGACTTCGACGGCCACGCCGGCGGCGCGCAGGCGCGCAAAACCCTGGCCCGCGACCAGGGGGTTGGGATCTTCCAGCGCGGCGATCACCCGGTCTATGCCGGCCGCGACCAGCGCGTCGCAGCAGGGGCCGGTGCGTCCCTGGTGGGCGCAGGGCTCGAGCGTGACATAGGCGGTCGCGCCGCGCACATCGTTGCCCAGCGCGGTGGCAGCGCGCAGCGCCATCACTTCGGCATGCGGGCCGCCCACGGGCTGGGTGTGGCCCTGGCCCAGAACGGTGTGGCCGTCGGGCGCGACGATCACGCAGCCGACGCGAGGATTGGGGTTGCTGGAATAAAGCGCCTGGGCGGCTTGTGCCAGCGCTTGTTGCATAAAGTCAGGAGAGGCCGTCATGTGGCCGCCATCCTAGCGCACAAGTGCCTGGTGTTCGCCGGCGTTCAGCGGTTCCAGCAGTCCGCGGAGGTGGTGCCCGGCGCCATGTCGGCGTTGTCGCGCACACCGTTTTGCGTCAGCGTGAACGAGCCGCATTTGTCTCCGGTCTGGGCATTTTTCCGCTCTGCAATCAAGGTGTAGGCAGTCGGGGTGCTGGCGCTGAGTCGGATCGCATAGCGGTCGGACGGCACCTTGGCCAGCCCAGTGGGAAAGAAATTCGCGTTCCCGGTGTTGGCTGCGGTCGGGTAGACGCCCGAGACCGTCGCCGCGCGCTCCATCCATTGCGCGGCCTGCAGCAGGCCGGCCTTGGCTTCCGAGCGCGCGCCGCGGCGTATGTATTCTTGGTAGCTGGGAATGGCCACGGCCGACAGGATGCCGACAATGGCCACCACAATCATCATTTCAATCAGCGTAAAGCCGCGTTGGGAAGTTTCTGGCATGAATCTGGCCTTTATGCGGGTTGCTCGCGCCTTCAGCGCAGCTGGCGCCAGCTGGGGCGCAGCGCTTGTTCGGGCAATTTGCTGAACTCGTCCTTGATGCCGTCCGAGCCGGTGCGGATTTCCTTGGCGCGGCTGCTGATCCGGCTTTCCTTGACCGATGCCGTCATGCGCGATGTTCCGCTGTCGCTGGTGCTGTTGTAGACGGTATCGCCGTTGGTGTCCAGGAGCTGCACGCTGGGCTTGCGGCCATCCATGATGTTGAGGAAAGTGCGAAACAGCTTAGGTGTGAAGGGCGGCGGAGCGCAGCTTTCCTCGAGCACGCTGCTGCCCGAACCCGGCACTTCGGTGAGCACCTCGAGGATGTTGCTGCCGTCGAAGAACGACGGGCTGCTGAGCAGCCGTTCACCGCTCACGGGCAGATGCAGGTACCAGCCCTTGCGCGCGTTGCTGCCCGAGAACGAGACGCTGTTCTGGCTGACCGTATAGAAGGTGCGCTCCTTGCTTTCGCGATCGCCGGGAATTGCCACGTTGGAGACGGTCTGCTGGACCAGGCTGCCCCAGCCTGTGCCCACGGGCTGGGCCACTCCATTGGCCGAATCGACCGCGAGCTTGTTGCCGACGAACTTGTAGACCGTGCTGTCAAGCACCGAGTAAATGGTCTGCACCGAGACGTCGGTGCGGTCGCCTTCGGTGATGTTGCGGCCGGTGCCAAACGCCACCATCAGTCCCAGGCCGTCGCGGTCGTTGAGCTTGACCACGGGCGCGGCGGTGATGGGCTGCACGCTGCTTGAATTGCCCGAGGTGTAGACGGCCGAATACAGCGGACGGCTGCTGAACGCCGTGTTCCACTGCGCCGGGTCGGCGGAGCCGATATCGAATTTCCACAGGTTGCCGCGCAGGTCGCCCGCATAGACGATGTCGGGAGTGCCGTTGCCGTCGAGGTCCACCAGGCGCGGTGCCGACAGGCCGTTGCTGGCCGCGTTGTCGCCGGTGGCGGCGGCCACCAGGGTCTTGAGTTCCCTGGCGCCATCGAGGTACTGGATCAGCAGCACGGGGCGCTCGTTGCGGCTGTTGTACCCATTGCCCAGGACCACGGCCCAGCGGCCGTTGTTCAGGCGCACGACCTGGGTCGACTTCTGCGGGTTGTTGTCCTCGACGATGGGCGGCGCGAAGATGTGGCCGATGTCGGCGGCGTCTCCCGTGGTGGCGTCGCCTGCCGCGGCGGTCTTGTCCATCACCACCAGGCTTGCCGCATTGGCCGCGGAAAAGTTGCTGGCCACGGCCGTGGGGCCGGTGGTCGCGGTGCTGCCCGGCGTGGTGATGTCCAGAACGAAATAGCCCTTGCCGCCCGCGCCCAGCGTACCGACCAGCATGCTGCGCCAGTTGGGGATGGTGCTCGAACCGATGTCGACGTCGCCGCTGAACGGCGAACCGTCGACATAGTAGCGGTGGATGTAGCCGGGGAGGGTCAGTTCCTTGAGGTTGGCAAACACCCCCTTGGGCACATAGGCGATCTTCTCCGCGCCATCCAGCGCCGAGAAACCGTGCAGCATGCCGTCGTTGCCACCGACATAGACCATGGGCACGCGTGCGGCATGCCTGGCGGCGAAAGCGCGGTAGCCGTTGAGCGCATGGTTGCTCACGGGCGGGCCCACATACCACAGGGCCGAGTTGACGATGTCGCCCTGGCGCGAGTTGCGCTGGCGCAGCGGCTTGGCCGAGGTGCCGCCTTCGAGGCTGCGGTCGCCGCGCAGGAAGTTGACGCGCGTGGTCGCGGTGGCGTCGGTTTCGGCCGTGGTGAGCTTGATCGCAGCTTTCTGCGTGCTGCCCAGATTGGCCCAGGTGAATGACACGGGCGCTTCCGTGGTGGTGGTCGCGGTTGCCGTCGCCGTGGTGAGTATCAGCCGATTCGTGATGTCGCCGGCGCTCAGCGCATCGAGCCTGTCGGCGGTGGTGCCGGCGGGTGGCGGGCCGGCCCTGACCACCCAGGCAGGGTTGGGCGTGGCGACGGCGGTGTTCTGGGCCAGGGTGTCGGAGCGCACATAGCCGGTCCAGCCATCGGCGTTGTAGCCCGATGAATACTGAAAGGTGCCGCTGCGGGTCACCGACGAGGAGGCGCTGGTGAAGCTGGTGACCGGCGTGGAGTTGTCTTCGACAATGGTGCTGATGATCTCCTTGAAAGCCTTGGTCAGGTCATCGGCCGTTGGCGCGGGCGTGAACTTGCCGCGGCCGTTGAGCGCGGCATGCCACAGCTCGATGCGCCGGCCGTTGTCCTTGGCGGTCGCGGCGTAGCCGGTGCTGCCATCGCAGGCGCTGTTGCCGCTGCCGGTGTTGTTGTTGCCGCACAGCGGAGAAGGCCAGCTGAGGTCGCCGGTGACCAGGCGGTTGAACTCGCCCGAGTAGCTGTCGGCGCCAAAGGTCGGGCTGCCGCTCCAGGCCGAAGCTCCCGTGCCGAAGCCTATGGTGTAGGTCGTCATGTGCTGCCAGGTCGCGGGATTGTTTTTCGGGTTCCAGAACTGCGCCAGCGTGGTCGACTTGGCATTGCTGCCCGTGCCCGAGGTGAAGGTTTCATCGCCGCTTTTCTTGATCAGCGGCTTGATGTCGTTGGGAATGCCGGGCTGCAGGTCGGTAGCCCAGTAATGGAAGGCCAGGTCGGACAGCGTATTGAGACCGTAGGTGGTTTTGGTGACGTCCTTGCAGATCAGGAACAGCGTGCATTCGCGCTCGACGGTGGTGGTGGTGTTGAAGCCCCAGTCGTCCTTGTAGATGCGCGAGCTCACGGCCGCGGGGTTGTAGAGCGTGACGCCATCGCCCAGCGTGGTCCCGGTGTTGTCGAGGTTGCCGATGTTGTTGATGGCCTGGTAGGCCGCGAGGTCGCGGTCGCCGTCGACATGCTGGGAGGTGTTGGCCGTGCCGCTGTTCCAGGCGCCGTCGGTCATGAAGATATGGTACGAGCGCCGGCAGCTGATCAGCGGCGCTTCCTTGGTGCCGGGGTCGGAGGCCCAGGGGCTGTTGATTCCCAGGTCGGTGCGCTTGAGGTAGTCGCCCGCATTCCTGACCATGCGGTGCGAAGGCGTGCCGCCCGAATCGTCCAGGGTTTCAACCCAGCTCAGGAAGTTGCTGCGGTGCGTGCCCTTGAGGCTCTTGAGCGCGTTCTTGCAGGCGGTGGTGTTGAGCGGAATGGTGTTGCAGCTGCTGTTCATTGACTGCCAGCTCAGGCGTATCAGGCCGTCGGCGACGTTCTCCGAAGAAAACGTCTGGCGCAGCGCTGCCTTGAGCGTGTTGATGCCCGTCGATCCCATGCTGCCCGAGTCATCGACCGAGACGATCACATTGGGTGCGGGTTCGCGGCTGGCGGTGCCGGCCGGGTATTGCACCAGGCTCCACTGCGCGGCCAGCGCGGGCGCGCCGTGCAGCGCGGCGCCCGCGGAGACCAGCACGAGGCCATGGCGCAAAAGCGATGTCTTGTTCATGTGCACTCCCTCAGTCCTTGATTTTCTGCCGCGCCAGCGTCGCCTGCAGCACCACCTGCGTGCTGGGCTTGAGTCCCTGGGCAATGGCGGTGATGCGGTAGACCACGGACGGGTTCAGATTGAGATTGAGCTTGGCGGGCGCGCCGAGGTTGGTGATCACGCTGCTGGCATTGGTGGCATAAGGCAGGGTCTCGACCCAGTACCATGCGCCCTGGCCCTTGGCCGTCGCTTGCAGGATGGGATTGCTTTGCGCATTCTTGAGCGCGCCGGTGTACTCGCCGTAGCGCGCCGCCACGCCGCTTTCTTGCATCTTCTCGAGCAGCGTCGCGTCGTTCCAGAAGTCCTGCTCCAGCGTGCGCTTGGCGCAGATGCCCTGCAGGCAGGGCCTGGGGCAGCTGCCTGTCTTGCAGGCCACGTTGGGCAGGGCCTCGAGCGTGGCCAGCAGGCCCACGACATCCTTTTCCTCGTCGACGAACCAGACGCTGGTCGTGCGCCGGCAGATCCTGCCGTCGTTGGCGTTGGGCTGGCAGACGCTGCCATCGGCGTTCTGCCCGAGGATGTCGAGTTCGGCATCCTGCAGCACGGCCTGCGCCGCCTCGAAGGTGCGCTGGTAGTCGGCATCGTTGCCGACAATCAGCTCGTTGAACAACGCCGTGCGCGTGGCCCAGACGGCCATCAGCATCGTCAGCAGAACAATCACGATGACGATCAGCAACGACATGCCTTGTTGGCGCCGGGCCCTCATGGCGCAGCCTCCCGTGGCCGGCCCTGACTGCGAATCTGGTAGGTGTTGCGCAGCACCATGCGCAGCCGGGTGCCGCGCGCCACGCTCTGGTTGGCGCAGTTCAGATATTGCGCGCTGCTCTCGGGCAGGGTTTCGTTGCCCTCCATCTCCAGGCAGACCTCGATGGCCTGGACATGCGGCCAGTCGGTGGCGGCAAGCGAATCGGCCGTGCGATAGCGCATGGTCGGGCTGCCAAAGCTGCCGGCCTGTTCGAGAAAGCGCACGCGGAAGTCTGCGACGTTCTCGATCACCGGCTGGGTCGTGCCGTCGCTGCCCTTGCATTGCAGTTCGCCGCTGCTCGCGCCGGCCTTCTTGTCCAGCGAGAAACCGCTGCGGATGACGCTGCCTTCCTTGCCCAGGCCCAGGCAGTCGCGCAGCTGGGATTGCAGCGCTGCGCTGCCCGTGAGTCTTTCGGTGTAGTTCTGATAGGCCAGCGTGAGCTGGTCCTGGGTGGTGGAAGGCGTGTCCTTGCCGGTCACGGTGCTCATCGCTGTCGGCACCTCGAACGCCACGGGATCGGCCAGGTCGACTTCCTGGGTGCTGCTCTTGGCATAGGCCAGATTCAGCCGCAGCGAGCCCGCCTGGCGCGCCTGCTGGCCTATGGATCGAAAGGCCTGCGCCGCCTGCTGCTGCAACTGGCTGGCCTCACTGACCGAGCCCGAAACCTGGCGCGAAATCATCAGCGTGCCTATGGCCACGGCAATCGTCATCAGGCCTATGGTCAGGCCCACCAGCAGCTCGATCATGCTCAGGCCCTGCTGCAGGCCTGGGGAACGGGGCGGGCAAGCGCGGCGCATGGCTTCAGTCCGGGCAGATGACCAAGGCCGAGCCGCTTGCGCCATAGGGCAGGCAGCGCGCTCCGGGCTGGATGAATTGCACATGGCAGCTGCGATTGACCGGGCAGCTGACACCGCCCGAGAGGGCGGTGGACGGCTGCAGCCCGGCGGTCTCGGCTTTTTCGTTTTCGCGCCAGCTGACCATCACGCCCAATTGGCGGCGATCCACGGCATTTTCACCGGCCACCAGAAACACCTGTGCATGGCCCTGAGGCAGCGTCTGCTGCACCGTGGCCAGCCACAGCGCCCGGTCGCGCGCGGCCAGCTGGGCGCCGGTGCAGGCACTCGTGGTGCAGCTGTTCTGCAGGGTCCGCAATGCCGCGAGTTCCGATGTGCCCGGCGCCGCCGCGGGTTCGGCGCTGCCGATCACGTAGTTCGCAAGCTGGGACGGCCCGGTGGGATTGACGCGAATGCGTTCGCTCAGATCCTCGATCAGGCGCACGGCCTGGGCGCGGCGCACGCCGGTCTGGGTGTCGGCCAGCGTGCGCATCTGCGCACCCAGAATGCCCAGCACCCCCAGCGCCATCACGACGATGGCGACCAGGGACTCGACCAGCGTGATGCCGCGCTGCTTCAGCATTGCCTGCCGTCCTTTTCGTGGATGCGCCCGCCCGATGAAATGCACAGGGTGCGCGTGGTCGGGGCGTCGATGCTGGCGCCGGCCACCCATGCGGTGAAGCTGGTGCCCTGGCTGTCCATGGCGCCCCAGCGGTCAAGGGTGATGCTGGCGCCGGAGCGGTGCAGCACCTGGATGCCGCCGGGCAATTCAGTGACCTGCAGGCGCTCGTCGGGCGGATTGGTGTTGGCCTCGAAGCTGCCGTTGGCGTTCATGTCCGCATAGACAAACCAGCCGCAACCCCAATCGTCTGCCCCTTCGGCAAGTTGGCAGCCCTTGGTGTTGTTGGGCAGCTTCTGGAGCACCACATTGCCGCCGCGCTTGATGGCCTCCGAGCGGGCCAGCCGCAGGGCGTCGGTGAGCGCGCCCATGCCTTGCTTCACCCGCCAGCGATCAAGCAAGGGCTTGAACGAGGGTACGGCCAGCGTCATCAGCAAGGCCACGATCGACAGAGTGACCAGAATCTCGACCAGGGTCAGTCCTGCCGCGCGGCGCCGGCAAAAAGTTGCTGGGCAGGAAGATCGCATCTTCATGCTTGCACTTGAGCACACAAACGCAGCATCTTCCAGCAAATTGCCGACAGACGGCAGGACGCATCCGACCAGCGGAGCTCAGCGCCGCGCTGCGGCGCGCGGCTGCGCCCCGGCGTAGCCCAGGCAGGCGCCGGCATTGGGCAGGCCGCGGCATTCGCGCGCCAGGCGGCGGTCGCGCTGGGCGCTGCTTTCCTGCGCGGGGCTGGGCAGGTGCACGAT
>JBBKVU010000283.1:0-4091 GCA_037968595.1 Comamonas sp. | reverse complement strand
GATGGGCGGGCGCTCGGCCGAGCGCCCGCCCATCAGCACCGCGACCTTGCCCAGCGCGCCCACATCGATATTCATATTTGCTTTCGCGTCCAGTCCGCTCATATACCGACTCTCTCTTCGACTAACTGTTCACTCTGGTCCATCAGCAGCACCACCTTGGCCGGCACCGCGCCTATCGATCCCGCGCCCATGCACAGCACCACATCGCCGGCACGCGCGTTGTCAATGATTGCCTGGGGCAGATCGGTGACGTCCTCCACGAACACCGGCTCGACCCGCCCGGCCACGCGCAGCGCGCGCGCCAGCGAGCGGCCGTCGGCGGCCACGATGGGCGCTTCGCCGGCCGCATATACCTCGGTCAGCAACACCAGATCGGCGCCGCCTATGACCTTGACGAAATCCTCGAAGCAGTCGCGCGTGCGGCTGTAGCGGTGGGGCTGGAAGGCCAGCACCAGCCGCTGGCCGGGAAACGCGCCGCGCGCCGCGGCCAGCGTGGCCGCCATTTCCACCGGATGGTGGCCATAGTCGTCAATGACGCTGAACAGGCCGCCGTCGCGGCTGGGCAGCTCGCCGTAACGCTGGAAGCGCCGGCCCACGCCCTTGAAGTTGAGCAGCGCGCGCAGCAGCGCGGCGTCGTCGATCTCGAGCTCCATGGCCACGGCCACGGCCGCCAGCGCATTGAGCACGTTGTGCTCGCCCGGCAGGCTCAGCACCACCTCCAGATCGGGATAGGTACCATTGCCCGGCTGACCTTCGCGGCGCACGGTGAAATGCATCTCGCCGCCGCGCGCCTGCACGTTGATGGCGCGCACCTGGGCGTCATCGCTGAAACCGTAGGTGGTCCTGGGGCGGGCGACGCTGGTCAGGATGTCGCGCACCGCGGGGCTGTCTATGCACAGGATGGCCCGGCCGTAGAACGGCATGCGGTGCAGGAACTCGACAAACGCGCTCTTGAGCTTGCCGAAGTCATGACCGTAGGTTTCCATGTGGTCGGCGTCGATGTTCGTGACCACGGCCATGCAGGGCAGCAGGTTCAGGAACGAGGCATCGGACTCGTCGGCTTCGACGACGATGTAGTCGCCCTGGCCCAGCTGCGCATTCGCGCCCGCGCTGTTGAGCTTGCCGCCGATGACGAAGGTCGGGTCCAGCCCGGCCTCGGCCAGCACGCAGGTCACCAGGCTGGTGGTCGTGGTCTTGCCATGGGCACCGGCAATCGCTATGCCCTGCTTGAAGCGCATCAGTTCGGCAAGCATCAGCGCGCGCGGCACGACGGGAATCTTCTTGGCGCGCGCGGCCAGCACTTCGGGGTTGTCGGCCTTGACGGCCGTGGACGTCACGACCACATCGGCGCCGTCGATGTGCTTGGCCTCGTGGCCCACGCAGGTGGTGATGCCCAGGCCCTTGAGGCGCTGCAGGCTGGGGCTGTCGACCAGGTCGGAGCCCGAAATACGATAGCCGAGGTTGTTCAGCACTTCGGCGATGCCGCTCATTCCCGAGCCGCCGAGACCAACGAAATGGATGTGGTGGATGGCGTGTTTCATGCCGCCAGTTCCTCGCACGCGCGCACCACCGCTGTGGTCGCCTCAATCTTTTGCATGTTCTTCGCTTGTTCTGCGCGCTCCAAAAGCGTGGAGCGCTGCATATTTTGTAGCATATTGGACAACATTTCCGCGCCCAGTTCTCCCTGAGGCAGCAACCATCCACCGCCGGCGTCAACTATGAAGCGCGCATTGGTGGTCTGGTGGTCGTCCACGGCCGATGGAAACGGCACATAGACCGCGGCCGCGCCCACGGCGGCGATCTCGGTCACGGTGCTCGCGCCCGCGCGGCAGACGATCACATCGGCGTCGGCAAACGCCTGGGCGGTGTCGTCAATGAAGGGGGTCAGCGTGGCTTCGACGCCCGCGGCGGCGTAGTTTGCGCGCAACGCATCGATCTGCTTGGCGCCGCTCTGGTGCAGCACCTGCGGGCGCACATCGGCAGGAATCAGCGCCAGCGCCTGGGGCACGATGTCGTTGAGCGCGCGCGCGCCCAGGCTGCCGCCTACAACCAGCAGGCGCAGCGGGCCGCTGCGGCCCGCGAAGCGCGCGGCTGGCAGCGGCTGCTGCGTGAACGCCGGGCGCAGCGGATTGCCCACCCATTGGCCCTTGGCAAAGACCTTGGGAAATGCCGTGAACACGCGGTCGGCAACACCCGCCAGCACCCGGTTGGCCATGCCGGCCACCGAATTCTGTTCATGCAGCACCAGCGGCTTGCCGGCCAGCACGGCCATCATGCCGCCGGGAAAGCTGATGTAGCCGCCCAGGCCCACGACCACGTCGGGCTTGACGCGGCGCACCACGGCCAGCGCCTGCCAGAAGGCCTTGAGCAGGCGCAGCGGCAGCAGCGCCAGCGTCACCAGGCCCTTGCCGCGCACGCCCGAAAAATCGATGGTCTCCAACGTGAAGCCCTGGGGCGGCACCAGGCGCGACTCCATGCTGTCCGGCGCGCCCAGCCAATGCACTTTCCAGCCGCGCTCGCGCAGCGCCTGCGCCACGGCCAGGCCGGGGAAGATGTGGCCACCGGTGCCACCGGCCATGATCAATGCGGTCTTGCTCATGGATGTCCTCCGCGCATGAGTTCCTTGTTTTCGTAATCCACGCGCAACACCACGGCCAGCGCCACCAGATTCATCAGGATGGCCGACCCGCCGAAACTCATGAACGGCAGCGTCAGCCCCTTGGTGGGCAGCGCCCCGAGATTCACCCCCATGTTGATGAAGGCCTGAAAACCTACCCAGACGGCCACGCCCTGCGCGACCAGCCCGGAAAACACCCGGTCCAGCGCCACCGCGCGCCGGCCGATGTGCATGATGCGGCGCGTGATCCAGAGGAACATGATGATCAGCGTCAGCACGCCGATCAGGCCGAACTCCTCGCCGATCACGGCCAGCAGAAAGTCGGTATGCGCTTCGGGCAGCCAGTGCAGCTTCTCGACGCTGCGGCCCAGGCCGACGCCGAAGATCTCGCCGCGGCCGATGGCGATCAGCGCATGCGACAGCTGGTAGCCCTTGCCCAGCGCGTGTTTCTCGTCCCAGGGGTTGAGATAGGCAAAGATGCGCTCGCGCCGCCATTCGGAGAAGCCGATGATGATGACGAAGGCCACCACCACCAGGAAGGCAATCAGGAAGAACATGCGGGCATTCACGCCACCCA
Organism: Comamonas sp.; assembly: GCA_037968595.1. GTDB lineage: Bacteria > Pseudomonadota > Gammaproteobacteria > Burkholderiales > Burkholderiaceae_C > Comamonas. The sequence goes on along the minus strand of JBBKVU010000283.1, from coordinate 897 downwards.
GGAACAGGATGCCCATGGCGATCACCACGATCACCATGAACGCGCCCATGTCGGGCTCGGCCAGCAGCAGCACGCCGACCACCACCACGGCCGCGCCCATGGGCAGCACCGCGCGGAAGAAACGTTCCTTCACCGCCATCTTGCGCACCATGTAGTCGGCCGCATAGATCAGCACCGCGAACTTCGCCAGCTCGGACGGCTGGAAATTCATGATGCCCAGCGACAGCCAGCGGCGCGCGCCGTTGACCACGGTGCCGACATGCGGAATCAGCACCGCGACCAGCAGCAGCAGCGAGACCAGGAACAGCTTGCGCGCCATGCGCTCCCAGGTGACCATCGACACCTGGAAAGCCAGCAGCGCGCCGACAAACGCCATGCCTATCGACATGCTGTGGCGCAGCAGGAAATGGGTGGGCGCGATCTTGCCGAAACGCGGGTTGTCGGGCATCGCGATCGACGCCGAATAGACCATCACGATGCTCCAGGCGAGCAGACCTATGACCATCCAGATCAGCGCCTGGTCCAGGCCCAGCACGCTGGCCGGCGTGACCGTGGGGCGGCGGTATTGCGGCCCGCCCACGCGCACCGGCAGCACGTCGACGGCCTTTTCCGAGATGCCGCCAAACCAGGCGGCCATGCGCTGGGAGATGGAAGCGGCGCTCACACCCAACCCTCCAGGTCGTGGCCGGCGTCGTGCGCCAGGCCCTGTACCGCCTGCACGAACTGGCGTGCGCGGTCTTCATAGTCCTTGAACATGTCGAAGCTGGCGCAGGCCGGCGACATCAGCACCGCCTCGCCGGGCCGCGCCTGCGCATGGGCCAGCGCCACGGCCTGGGCCATCGAATCGGCCGCCAGCAGCGGCACGCCGCTGGCTTCGAGCGCCGCGCGGATCAGCGG
>JBBKVU010000282.1:0-3565 GCA_037968595.1 Comamonas sp. | reverse complement strand
ATGCCCAGCGCCTGGGCGCGCGCGCTCGCGGCCTGCGTTCCCGCGGTCATGGGGGCCGAGCGCGTGGTCGCGGAAATCTGGTTGTCCTCGCAGACAAACAGCACCGGCAGCTGATAGATCTGCGCCCAGTTGAGCGCTTCGAGAAACGGCCCGCGGTTGATGGCGCCGTCGCCGAAGAAGCACACGGCAATCGCGTCCTCGCCGCGCAGCTTGAGCGCATGCGCCGCGCCCACGGCAATCGGCAGGCCGGCCGTCACCACGCCGTTGGCGCCCAGCATGCCGACCGAGAAATCGGCAATGTGCATGGAGCCGCCCTTGCCCTTGTTGTAGCCGGTGGCGCGGCCGAACAGCTCGCACATCATGCGCGTGCTGTCGGCGCCCTTGGCCAGCGTATGGCCGTGGCCACGGTGGGTCGAGGTCAGCAGGTCACGGGCATGCAGATGCGCGCAGACTCCCGCGGCCACGGCCTCCTGGCCCGTGGACAGGTGCAGCGGCCCCTTGACCAGCGCCGGCTCGGCGTCGGGCGCGGCGCTCTGGCCCCAGATTTGCACGCCGCCTTGGCTGGCGCGTTCGGCCGCGTCCTCGAAGGCGCGGATCCGGACCATGGTCCGGTACAGGGAAAGCAGGTCGGTCATGTTCGATGGCGCCGCCGTGATTGCAGGCGGTCTCAGGCAAGAAGGCGTGGGAAGAAGTACCACCAGCCATGCTGGTTGAGCGGCTGCTGCGCGTGGCAGGCGCAGACCCGGACAGGGCAGCGGCAGGCGACCAGGCCATTGTGCGTACCGCGGGCGGCATTGCGTCCTGGGAATGACACCTAGAGATGCATGTGCGCATGCTGTCGCGCCGCATGCCTACAGCCGCTGCCTGTGCGCCTGTCACCCAATTGACAGGGCGGGCGCGGCCCGCGCATCCAAAGGAAAATGCATGCCATTCCAACCCCGCTTCAAGGCCCTGGCAGCGCTGCTGCTGGCCAGCACGCAGCTGGCTTGCGCCCGGGCCCAGGCCACACCCCAGGCCGTGACGCTGATCCATGACCTCCAGGCCTTGCAGGCCATGCGTGCCCAGCCGCAAGGCCACTACGCCTTGGCCCGGTCCATTGACGCCAGCGCCACGGCAGGCTGGAACAGTGGCGCCGGCTTTGTACCTATCGGCACAGCCGGCACGCCGTTCACCGGCAGCTTCGATGGCCGCGGCCACAGCATTCGGCAGCTGTTCATTCATCGCCCGGGCGAAAGCAATGTCGGACTGTTTGGCCATGCGCGCAACGCCACGCTGCGCAATGTTCGCTTCTCGGGCGGGCAGATCACGGGCGGCGAGAACGTTGGCGCGCTGGTCGGGCACAACGAAGCCGTCGACGGCCAGGCGCGCATCGAGCAGGTCTGCGCCGCGGTGTCGGTGACGGGCGCGGAAAATGTCGCCGGCCTGGTCGGCCACAACGAGGCCTACAACGGCAGCAACCTGGTCGCGCGCGCCAGGGCCAGCGGCGCCGTGGTCGCCACGGCCAGCAATGTCGGCGGGCTGGTGGGGCACAACGAGGCTTACGGCGGCCAGGCCGACATCGCGCACTCGCGTGCCTCGGGGCCGGTCGCAGGTCGTGACTACGTGGGCGGACTGGTCGGCTACAACGATGCCCTGCGCGGCGCGGCGGCCATCTCGCACAGCTATGCCACCGGCGCGGTGCGTGCCGACGGTGCGGTTGCCGGCGGACTGGTGGGGCTCGATACCCCTGGGCGCATCACGCACAGCTTCTATGCGACCACCGATGCGCAGGGCAAGCCCATCAATCGCTATGCCTCGGGAGCCGGCCAGGGCCTGCGCCTGGAACAGCTGCAGCAGCTGCCGGACTTTGCGCCTGGTGGCAGCGAAGACTGCGAAGCCATACCACGAAATCCTGATGAAAAGAGCAAATGAGCTTTGAATTTTTACTAGAAAATCTATGATTTTTGTTTCAAATTATAATTTATGTGGATGTGTGTAAATGGTTTATTGAATAATGAAGTTATCTAGAAAATTGGCGATTGCTGCAGCGACAGCGGTGATTCATACGGCAGCCAGTGCCCAGGTCGGTCTCGAGGAATCCAATCAGCGGTCTGATGTTTCTCACAGCGCAAATGTTTCGCAAGCCAAGGTGGTGCGATATTCGGCCGGAGATTCCATCGCATTGGGATGGCCCAAGGAAATTCAAAAAACCAAACCCGTGGAAGTTGCCCTGGCCCCGCAGAGCGTGGCAGCCACCAAGGCAGTCCGGTATTCGGCAGGACAGTCCATTGAATTGGAATATCCACCCAAAAGAACGATTGGATATTCGGGCGCTTCCTCCATTCCCTTGGCTGGAGCGTTGGGCGACAGTGTGACTACTCACATTGGTCTCGGCCAGGCCGGTCTGGCCGAACAAAACGGGCTGCTCAACACTTCGCCCGCGGGCTTGCTGGGCTTGTTCGTGATCAAGGCCGGCATCATCTATTATTTCGATAATCAGGAGTCGGAGCTGCGCAAGACCGGCCTCAAGGCTTCGGCCGGCGTCTGGAGCGGGGTCACCATGAACAACCTCCTGCTGATCGCCGGTTCGTCGAATCCGCTGAGCCTTGTCGGCGGCGCCTTGTTTGGTGCCTATATGTACCACCGGGAGGGCGTCACCTTGGATAAGGAAGACGCGCTGAGAACTGCACAGAAATCCCAGGTGCAGACAAAATGAAAAAAGCACCTTCAGGTGCTTTTTTTGTGCTTGATATTGGCGTCATTGGTGGATTGGTTGGTGGAAATCCATGCAAGGCATTTTCATTTCCCGTTCCCGCCCGGTGTCCGGCTGCCAGGCAAGGCGGAAAGCGGCACGGCAGCGCCCAGGTAGCGGCGGAATGAACCTGCAAATCCAAGGCATTGCAGCGCACCAGCGTCTTCGCTAGCCGTTAGACTCCGACCTCAATGCGCCGCTACATCCTCATTTTCATGATGTGTCTTCTGCCTCTCCAATGGAGTTGGGCGGCGGCGGCGCGAGTTTGCGAACATGAGCAGGTGGCCAGCCATTTCGGCCACCATGCGCATGAGCACGGCGTTGAAACTCCCGAGGCCGAAGCCAGCGCGTCGCTGCAGCATCCTTCGGTCGATGCGTCGCTGCAAGCGCATGCCGATTGCCACACCTGTCATGGCATTTGTGTCGGCTTTCTTTCACACGTTGATGCGCCACCGCCACAGTGGCCGGACCGATTTGCGCGTCTTTATGGCGGCCAGTCGTTTCCCGAGCCGCCGCCGGCCAGCCTGCTGCGCCCACCTTCCTTGTTCGTCGCCTGACGCCGGCGTGGCCCTGGCTTTTCCCTGAGGGATAAGCCGCGCTCGTCGACCCTTGGACACGCGGGCGCATGCCCGCATTCACGACGAACATCCCATGAAACGCAAACGCTGGGGCTCCCTCGGCATTCTGGCTGCCGCATTGTTGACGGCGGCCTTGACGGGCCATGCCCAATCCTCCTCCCTGACGCCTTTGCGCCAGGCCTTTGAAATTGCCTGGGCCAAGCAGCCCGAGCAGCGCGCGGCCGCGCTGCGCCGCGACGCGGCCGCAGCCGGCATG